>JAJZUD010000018.1 GCA_021848625.1 Pseudomonadota bacterium | reverse complement strand
AATTGTGCGTGTAAATCCTCAATCCCAAAAAAGAAATCCCTCTGCTCTGCCATGTCCATCCTAATCTTTTAAACATGGCTTATTTTATCATATTGACCTTAATTTATCCAATTGTTAGAGGTGCCCTTATGTATACATTCCTCCAATACTGTGGTTTTCCCAGCGTATTTTTTGCTATTATTGATTTCCTTTTCAAGACTCAGGACAGCGTAGTACCATCCGCATGCCAGTTCTTTTTTCATCCCTTTCAATTGCTCGTATTTTTCTCTCAATTGCGCAACTAATTGCCGTTCCTTAGCAATCGCTGCTTCTCTGTTTTTTCGAATTTCCTGAAGACGCGCTTCCTTTGCGGCTTTTCTTGCAGCTTGTTCTGCTTCAAGGGCCTCTCTTTTGATTTTGCTCTCTTCAGCTTTGATTTTGGCCTCAGCTGCCCTTTCTTCTTCAGCTTTGCCTGGCAGCAATGGATTGGCGACGGGTTCTTGCACGGGGTGGAGCCCAATATTTGGTGCGGCTGTCGTTCTCCTCTGGCGTGGATGAACTTCAGGTGCTGCTTCAGCTTGGGGAGGAGGCTGCCGCCGAAAGTATGGCCTAATAATGTACTTTCCTACATTAAATCCAACAATTGCGTAGATCAAAGTTGTGAGTATAAAAAAAGAAGGCAATACTCCCTCACTTTTTGCAGTGGGTTTAGGGGCTGCGTCATTCACGGTATGGCGAAATACAGCAAATTCTTCCTGTAAATTCGTAAAGTGGGTTTGAGCTGTTTCCTCAATGTAGGCCTGTTCATGTAATATTTGAGCGTGTGACTCATCAAGCTCTGCGGTGAGCTGTTTTGCAATGCTTATAAAACTCGATGAATCTTCTCTCGAGTGGGAAATTAAATTTTGGGTGTTGATTAACAGTTCTGCATGGTATGCGAGTAGTGTTTCAAAGGATGCAATGGATTCATCCGTAAATTTCTGTAGAGCGCGGCTCTGTGCTTGCGGAATTTTAAGCCGCCCTGCGTCTAATTGAGTTTTGAACACTTTTAGGTTGTGGAGGTACTCATGCGAAGTTTTCTCAATGACTAAGGCGCGGTCTAACGATGAGTGGAGCGAATCTTCAGCTTGTTGTTTTAAATCAGAAGGGGCTGTGACTGCATACGCTTCTGCAAGGCTCACTAAGCCAGTTCCTATTGCAAAAGGGCCTAAAGGATTTCTTGGGCCGAGTGCTGAGGTCATGATGAGTAAAGTCAAGGCACTGCCTAAAGCAGCAGGATCAGACTCTGCGGTCATCATGAGAATCAGAAGACTTGCCAACATGCTGAATTTTAATAGATTAATTTTTTTTGGCATTTTTTATTTTTAATTATTGATTTGTCATTGTGTTTGATTGTATCAAAATTATTTACTTATTTTATTTAGATATTGTTGTCAAAATTGTAAATAATTGTAGGGTTTGCGATTAAATTAATCAATGCGCTTTGCCATCGCCATCAAGCCTCTTGAACTATTCTCAATTGAGGGATGGCTATGCTATGATGGGGGACGAGTGCAGCAAAATTGGAATGAGACATGTCGGAATCTAAGCCCAAGCGGGAGTATAAAAAAGCGCTTTCATTGATCAGTATTTTTGTGGTCTTGGCATTGGGCGCTGTCGCTTATTGGATCTACAGTCAGATGTATGTATCGACGGATGATGCCTACCTCAATGCCAATGTGGTTCAAGTTGCACCACGTGTGACTGGGCAAGTCCTAGATCTTTATGTGCAGGATAATCAGTATGTGCAGAAAGGTCAGCTTTTATTTAAGCTTGATCCGGCTTTATTTGTGGTGGCGATTGACCAAGCCCAGGCACAATTACTGCAAGATCAAGCTAATTTGGCCAATGCCGAGGTCACCAGTAAACGGATTTTTGCTTTGGCGGATCAAGGGGTGCTCTCAGCGCAAGATCGGGATAATGCTGTTGCCAATCTTAAAACGGCTCAAGCACAAGTAGAGCTCGCCCAGGCAAATTTACGGAATGCAGAGCTTAATTTGCAATACACGACCGTCACCGCGCCTGCAGATGGTTGGGTGAGTAATTTAAGCATGCGCCCGCAGGATACTATCAATGCCAATGAGGCCCAGTTTGCCCTGATCAGTAAAGAAGAATTTTGGGTGGATGCTAATTTTAAAGAAACAGACTTAGGTCGCATTCAAGTGGGGGCTCCGGCCGAAATTGATGTCGATATGTACCCTGGGCATACTTTCAAAGGGGTGGTGGAGAGTGTGAGTGGCGGCAGCGGGAATGCCTTTGCCTTATTGCCCCCTGAAAATGCAACCGGTAACTGGGTTAAGGTCACGCAAAGGGTCCCCGTGCGGATTCGTGTTCTGGATGTGGACCCACATTATCCCTTGCGTATTGGTACCAGTGCGACGGTGACGATCCCAACTCATGGATAGCCAAACAATTAGTCCGATGCAGCGTCTCCTCATCACGGTTGCTGTGATGACTGCGACGTTTATGCAAATTTTGGATACCACGATTGTGAATGTGGCTTTGCCTTATATGCAAGGCTCTTTGGCGGCCAATCCAGATCAGATTACTTGGACTTTGACCAGCTATCTTGTAGCCTCCGCTATTTTTATGCCTTTGACGGGCTATTTGAGTGATCGCCTGGGCGAAAAAAGATATCTCCTCATCTCCATTGTCGGTTTTACGATTGCCTCCGCGCTGTGTGGCGCATCCTCTACTTTGGTAGAGATTGTTGTTTTTCGGCTGTTACAGGGTGCTTTTGGTGCTTCATTGGTGCCGCTTGCCCAAGCCATTTTAACCGAAATCTATCCACGCGAGCAGCGCACTAAGGCCATGGCCATTTGGGGTTTCGGCGTCATGGTGGCGCCGATTTTAGGTCCAACGCTCGGCGGTTATTTGACGGATGTG
Organism: Pseudomonadota bacterium; assembly: GCA_021848625.1. GTDB lineage: Bacteria > Pseudomonadota > Gammaproteobacteria > Francisellales > CACEW01 > JAJZUD01. The sequence goes on along the minus strand of JAJZUD010000018.1, from coordinate 25,655 downwards.
GCCAATTGGCGTTGGACCTTTTATGTTAATATTCCTTTTGGTGTTTTGGCGGTATTATTGGCTTGGAGAGTCATGCCAGAAAAGCCCCGTAAAGAGCGCTTGATGGATTGGTTGGGTTTGTTTTTTATTGCCTTGTTTATCGCTAATTTGCAATATGTGCTTGATCAGGGCAATAATCGCGATTGGTATGGGGCCTGGGATATTCGCATTGCGACTTTGCTGTCGATCGGCGGGTTTTTAGCCTTTTTGGTGCATAGTCTCTATCAGCCTAAACGCATGGTCTTTAATATGCATATTTTTAAGGATCGCAATTTTACCCTGGCGAGTATTTTGATTGCGATGATGGGTTTGGGAATGTACGGCATTATGGCGGTCCAACCACTCATGTTGGAGACTTTGCTCAATTACCCTGTTTTGTTAACGGGTTTGGTGATGGCGCCGCGTGGGATCAGTGGCATGCTCGGTATGTTAGTGATGGGAAAATATGGGCATCTCTTTGATCCGCGCCGTACCGTGATTTTTGGGATTATTTTGAATATTATTGGTGTGTATGCTTATTCGCGGCTTCCAGCGATGATTACGCCAAGTTATATTGTTTGGCCTATGCTTTTGCAAGGTTTTGGCGTGAGCTTGATTTTTACTGCACTCTCCGCACTGGCCTTTGCAACCCTCCCCTCGGAGCTGAGTGTAGAAGGTTCAGGCTTGTTCAGCTTGTTGCGTACTTTGGGTTCGTCTATTGGGATTTCCGTCACGGTTTCAGTATTAACTCATCAAGGGCAGGTATCCTGGAATGATTTGACTGGCTTTATCAATCCCTATAATCCAGCCTTCTACCATTATTTTGCGGCACTCCATTTGCATCCAACGCATCCTTTGGCCTATCAATTGTTTGGGGTCACCTTGTATGATCAGTCCCAGATGATCGCATTTGATAGTACCTTTGTGTTTGTGATGTGGAGCTTTATTTTAATGCTGCCCTTTGTGTTTTTGATCAAAAAAGTAAAATGCGGCACCAAAGGCCCAACGGTGCATGCAGATTAGGGGCAAGCCAAGATCGAGGCAAAACTTGCGATCAGTAAGCCTTGCCTCAATAATTGGCTTGGTTTCTATTAGGCTTTTTCAACACTGGCCATAATTTTGCGGCCATTCAAGGGTTGAATGGGGCGAGCGTTGGGGCCCCCTGCAGCGGCGGTCAAGGCGTTAATTTGCGCTTGGGATGCGCTAATGGGGTTAATCATAACCAACCATTCTAGGCCCTCAGTACACGGCGGTGTAGTAAGAGAGCCCTTAAATTGATAGTAATTTTGGCGCATGGGAATCAGTTGAGCAGGATTAATTTTAACCCCTGCAACGGTGACAGGTATCCCCACTTTTTGAGGAATGTGATCGATGATTTCTTGCAGCGTAGCATTGGGTTTGCCAATTTTGACAAAGACGCCAATCACCGCAACCTGTCCCTGCGGCCCTTGGTGGACAAAGTGAATTTCCGCAGGGAAGCGCTTGCCCTGCAGTTGATTTTCGCTGGGGGTGTGGATGTGAAATTGAACGAGCTGATAGGGGGTGCCATCTAGATCAATTTGCTCTCCAGAGCTTGAAAAATTCACTTGCGTGCCATGTCCAGTATTCACAATCGTTTTGGTGTGGCCAAGTTCAAGTGTTGTAGGGCCATTTTCCATGATGATTAAAGGGGCAGAGACATAGTTAATATTGAGGAAATCAGGAGTGTTGGGCCAAGTGCCGGTGATATTGATCGGGGATTGTGTTTTGCCTGTCCCGCAAAGGTTAAAATCAGGATTGAGTTGCCCCCAGTTTTGTGGGCCTGACTGTCCTGAATAAGACCAAGCCACTTGGGTTGCAGTTGCATCGGTCGCGGCAAAGCCATTGGCCCATAGGCCTAAGCTTAGGATTAAAATTAAGGATTGTTTTTTGTTGATCATTTTTTTTCTCTATGTTTTTAGCTTATTGTGAAAATATTTTATATAAAATACAAGTTCATGTATAGTCAGTATCATAAAAAATTATTGACATTTAAATAATAAAGTTGTGCAATGGAGAGGCTAATAAAAACAATAGGTGTGCTATGCAGTCTTCGAATGATAAAGAATCTAAAGAAGGGAGTGGAAGTTTATCAGCGCCCAGTTCTAATAGTAGTATTTTTATAGATAATCCGGCTCTGTCTTTGGCCTTTTTCCATTGTGCTGCAGCAATTGAAGCAGCTAAAAATCCACTTGCTGAACCGCCAAAAAGCCTGTCCCGATCTGCTTCATTCGATAGTCTACTAGATTCGTTGAGTCCAGAGGATGTGGCATTTAACCTAAGCTTTCGTGCTGAGATGGAGTAGAGCCAAGCTTCGCCATACTCCAAACAAGGCAAATCCCAGTAAAATCAATCCGCCACAGCGATTTAAAATCAGCATCGCACGGTCAGAAAAACGATGGTGGGTGAAATAGAGAACAGTGTTCAGGCCCAACATCCAACTGGTGACGCCTGTCATTACGCCCAAGGCCATGGCAAGCATGTTCGTATGGCCTTGGCTGCTCACTGCAATGCCGCTACTCATAGAGGCCCAAAACAGAATGGTAAAAGGGCTGAGCAAAGTCAGTAAATAGCCATCACGTGTTTGTTGCCAGAGCGGGTCGCGATGATGGGATTTTGTCGCTCGTTTGGGGGGAGGCATACGCAAAGTTTTGATGCCAAACCAGAGCAAGATGAGTGATCCTGCAAAGCCAATAGGGAGCATCACTGCTTGGCGATGCACAAGAATGGCTAAAAACCCAAGATTGAGCAGCAGCAAATAACTTAAGTCTGCAGAAATAATCCCCAAGCCAAAACTAAGCCCCGATGCGAAGCCAAAGCTTAAGTTGCGGCGAATGATTTCAAGATTCATCGGGCCAATCGGGATTGCCACTCCCCAGCCAATCAATAAACCTAATACATAGAGATGGAGCATTAGGGTGATCCAGCCTCAACAATCCGCAACGAGAGGTCAATGGCGCGAAGATGCTTGGTTAGGCTACCCACAGAAATAAAATCGACACCAGTTTGCGCAATGGCACGGATATTATTTAAACTGACATTGCCAGACACTTCTAATTTAACCCGTCCTTGATTGAGGGAAACGGCCTGTGGCAAGGTCTCCAGGCTGAAGTTATCCAGCATCACAATATCCGCCTTGGCATGGATTGCCTCTTCAAGTTGAGTGAGGTTTTCCACTTCTACTTCAACTGTGCGTCCAGGAGCCAAGTGACGTGCTTGGCCAATGGCGGCGGTAATTGAGCCGCAGGCCAGAATATGATTTTCTTTGATTAAAAAAGCATCGTACAAGCCTTTACGATGATTCACCCCTCCGCCACAGGTGACGGCATATTTTTGCGCCAGGCGAAACAGAGGAATGGTTTTGCGTGTGTCAAGCAATTGGGTATGGGTACCTTTTAACTGCTCGACATACTGATGTGTCGTAGTTGCCGTTCCAGAAAGCAGTTGTAAAAAATTTAAAGCAGTTCTTTCCGCAGTAAGAATACTTTGTGCCCGGCCCGAGACCCAAAATAAAATTTGTCCAGCAGCAACGGCCTCTGCTTCGGAGACTTCCCACTTCATCTCTAATTGATCATCCACTTGGGAAAAAGTCTCGTCGACAAAAACACGGCCGCATACAATCATCTCCTCGCGCGTAATGACACGGGCTGTGACCATTTTGCCACTGGGAATCAATTTTGCCGTAATATCCCCCTCGCCAATATCCTCAGCCAGTGCCTCGGCGACCAGTGTTTTAATGAGTTTGGTATGCAGCATGATTGCTTCTATTTCTTAACATAGCGAATGTATTCTGGCTGCCAAATTTTGGCATCGACGGCCGCAATGACTGCTTCTTTGTCAAGCGGGGCTGTCAAGCCAGCATGAACCGCTTCCATTGCTACGTCAATCGCAATCTGTCGCGAAACAGCGCGGATTTGCTCCAGGGGGGGTAATAAATTGGCATCAGGATTATTTTTAGCTGGTGAAAGTGCTGCCAAAGCTTTGGCCGCAACCATAAACATGCGGTCGGTCACGCGTTTTGCCTTAACAGCGATAATGCCGAGTCCCATGCCAGGGAAAATATAGGCGTTATTGGTTTGATCGACGCGCTTGGGTTTGCCATTGTGGAGCACATCGGGGAAGGGGCTGCCTGTTCCCATGATCACGCGGCCTTCTGTCCACTTGAGAAGGTCGGCAGGGGTAGCCTCGCTGCGGGAAGTGGGGTTGGAGAGCGGAAAAATAATGGGCTGTTTGACTTGGGCGGCCATGGTTTTAACGACCTCTTCGGTAAAGAGGCCCGGCTGTCCTGAAACGCCAACCAGCACGGTCGGTTTAAAGGTTTTAACTGCTTCAAGTAGGTTAAGGTTGGGGGTGTTTTTCTGCGCAAAAGGTTGTTGAAAAGGGAGCAAGTTAGGTGTTTTGTCAGTCAACAACCCATGTGCATCAATGATATAAAAGCGCCCGTAGGCCTCCTCTTTGGAGAGGCCCCCTTCCATCATGGCCTCGGCCATCAGATTGGCAATGCCACAACCAGCAGAGCCCCCACCTACAACTACGACGCGCTGGTCTTTGATACTGCTATGCGTGGCCTGTACGGCGGCTAATAAAGTCCCTGTTGCAATGGCGGCGGTGCCTTGAATATCATCATTAAAAGTACAAAGCTGATCGCGATAACGTGCTAAAAGCGGATTGGCATTTTGTTGGGCAAAATCTTCCCATTGCAATAAAACATGGGGGAAACGTTTTTGCACCGCTTTGACAAATGCATCCACAAAATCATCATATTCTTTGCCGCGAACCCGTTCATGACGCCAGCCCATGTATAATGGGTCGTTGAGCAGGTCTGGGTTGTTAGTGCCTGTATCTAGTAAAATGGGAAGGGTACTTGCAGGGTGAATGCCCGCGCAAGCCGTATAGAGAGAGAGTTTTCCAATCGGAATGCCCATGCCGCCTGCACCCTGATCACCCAGACCTAAAATGCGCTCTCCATCAGAAACCACAATAGCTTCAACGCCATCAAAGCGCATGTGTTTTAAAATTTCATCTAAGCTATCTTTGCAAGCAGGGGTCAAATATAAACCACGAGGGCGACGGTAAATGTGGCCAAAGTTTTGACAAGCCTCTCCCACCACAGGCGTGTAGACAACAGGGAGCATTTCAGCAACATGGTCAACGATTAAGCTATAAAAGAGAGTCTCATTAGAATCTTGGACTTCACGCAGGTAGATGTATTTTTCAAGAGGGGTGGCTTTGCTTTGAAAAGCTTTATAGGAACGCTTTTTCTGGGTTGCCAAATCACTGACTGCGACAGGAAGGATGCCATGCAGGCCAAAAGCATGTCGTTCATCTTCGGGAAAAGCAGAGCCCTTATTCAATATCGGATGACGGACTAAATCAAAATCGCCAAGATCCACTTCATAGTAAAGTTGACCTTTCTCGTCTTTTTTGAGCTTGTGATGCATTGCATTCCTCAGTTGGTCTCGATCCTTCCATTAAAGCAAGAAAGCCATGCAATTGCAAACTCGAGGACAATTTATGTCGATTTCATATGTCAGTTAGATTCATCGCCTGCTCAAACAACACCGCTGCGCTCCAACCCGCAACCAATTAATCCAACTTGCACATGGAATCGGTATCAAAAAAACCAATGCATTTAAATTCAGGTTCCAGGTGAATGCCGCTGTGGGCCTGAACCGTTTTTTGAATATGGTGCACCAAGGCAAGCGTATCGTGTGCGGTTGCATTGTGAGTATTGAGGATGAAGTTAGCATGTTTTTCTGAAATTTGCGCATCTCCTATTTTGTAGCCTTTTAAGCCGGCCTGCTCAATTAAGCGTGCAGCATAATTGCCTGGAGGGTTGCGAAAAACAGATCCGCAGGAGGGTTCGCCCGTCGGCTGAGTTTCAGCACGGCGTTCGAGCAAGGCTTTAATTTTAGCAAGACTGTCTTGGCCGTTTCCGGGAACGAATTCAAATGTTGCAGCAATAAACCATTCGCCATCTTTTAAGCCTTTGATATGGCGATATGCATATTCGAAGTGGCTGGCTGGGTATGTGTGGATCGTTCCTGAGCGATCAATGGTTTCGACGCGGATGACTTTTTCCCAGGTCTCACCCCCAAAAGCACCGGCATTCATGAGTAATGCACCGCCAATGGTGCCAGGGATTCCCGCTAAAAATTCACCCTCGACTAAATTATTTTTAGCCGCAAAACGTGCGACTTGAGCACAGGATAATCCCGCTTCAGCACGGATTTGGGTGGGGCTTGTGAGGGTCATTTCTTTCAAAGCCCCTTGGGTAATGATCGTGGTGCCTGAAATGCCGGAGTCCGCAACGAGGGTATTGCTACCTAGGCCAATCCAGGTGAGGGGTTCATTGGGAGGGAGGGTTTTTAAAAACGCTTGCAAATCAGGCAGATTCAACGGCCAGTAGAGTCGTTCTGCCTCCCCGCCAATGTGCCAAGAAGTAAAGGGCCTCATAGAAACATGTTGCTGAACTTTCCCCTTGACGATCTCACGCTTCATTTGCTTTTTTTCACCTTCTTTTTGGTTATTTTTTGCAATTGCACTAAAATTTGATATACATCACCTGCGCCCTGGGTCAGGATAATGTCGTCATCCTGAACAATGTCAGGCAAAATATCCAAAACACTGTCGATATCTTTGGCATAAATGGGATCAACGCGATTACGTTGTCGAATGGAGCGGCTCAGTGCTTTGCTGTCGATATTGGCAATCGGGGGTTCGCCCGCGCTGTAAACCTCAAGAAGTAAAAGCAAATCCACTTGTGACAGCACATCAACAAAGTCATCAAAGAGTTCCTGCGTGCGTGAATAGCGATGAGGTTGAAAGGCCAAAACAACGCGACGATTGGGGAAGGCATTTTTGAGTGCTTCATAGGTGACGCGGATTTCTGCAGGGTGATGGCCATAATCATCGATCAAGAGGAGGCTTTTACCCCGTAAGGTGACCTGCCCATATTGTTGGCAGCGGCGTTCTACGCCAGAGAATTGCGCGAGTGCCTTTTTAATGCGAGAGATAGGGATATTGCAGTCCAAAGCCACAGCGATACAAGCCAAGGCATTGCGTACATTATGCTCACCAGCTAGGTTCAGTTTGACTTTAAATGATTTTTTGTGGCCTTTGCCGTAAATGACCGTAAACTCTGACTGTAGGCCATTTTGGAAAAAATTAATCGCCCGATAATCCGCTTCTTCACGGAATCCATAGGTGACGACGGAGCAAGTGATGTCGGGCAAGATGTTTTTAATTTCATCATCATCAATGCACATCACAGCCAAGCCATAAAAAGGCAAGCGCTGAATAAAGCGTAAAAAAGTGGCGCGTAATTTGGAAAAATCATTTTCATAGGTATGCATATGATCAGCATCAATATTAGTAACGACCGTAATCATTGGCGTTAAATGCAAGAAGGATGCATCGCTCTCGTCCGCTTCAGCAATAAAATAATGACCCTCACCCAGGCGAGCATTGGCCCCAGCGCTATTGACCTTTCCCCCCACCACAAAAGTGGGCTTGAGCCCCGCCTCTGCAAAGAGGGTTGACAGGAGGCTTGTCGTTGTCGTTTTACCGTGAGTACCGGCTACAGTAATGCCATAACGGAAGCGCATTAACTCAGCTAGCATTTGGGCACGGGGAATAATGGGTACACGGCGTGCATGTGCATCAGCCACTTCAGGGTTGTCTGCATTGATAGCGGAAGAAACGACCACAACATCTGCTTTGCGGCTTTGTGAGGCTTCGTGGCCAATGTAAACATGGATCCCTAAGTTAATGAGTCGCTGTACATTGTGGGAGCGCTTGATGTCAGAGCCTGTGACCTTGTAGCCTAAATTATGCAGTACCTCAGCAATCCCCGACATGCCCGCCCCGCCAATGCCAATAAAATGAATACGATGCGTGCGGCGCATGGTTTGAGAGAGATGCTCAGTCATGTTGGGGTCAATTTCAATTTTGGTGAGGCTATTATCGCGGGCTTTCAGGCAATTGTCACGAGTGAGATTAGGGAATTATTCTATTACTGATTCACTAATCTGCTTGCCCTCTGTTGGCGTCTGGCCACTGGAAGTCGATTTTGCCTTTGCGGATTGTGTATGCGCATGGGCATGAGCGTGGGAGCGCTGAGACGTGCTCTCATCAGCAAAGATAAAACAGCCAAAGAGGACTAAAGCGCCGAGCAGAAGGGTGTGTTTTTTCATGATCAATCCAAAAAGCAGTGCCTGAGGGTTATTTTACCTTGTTTTAAGAGAAAAGAAAGTGGGCACTTGTTATGTGCTAATGCATCGACTGTTGTGGAAAAGCGTCGGTGGCAAGATAAGTTCTAAGCGCCTCTTTTGTCGTGATCAATTCCTTTAAAGGCTGAGTGAAAGCATACTCTCCCCGCTGTTCTTTTTCCCAGCGCTCTAAAGCCTTAATGCAGTTAAGGTAAGCGCCTTCGCAGCCGCTGCCACCCGGGACATAGTTTGTTTCGTTGCCAACAGCGTAGCCAAAGCATATTAAGTCTGTAAGGATCGACAGGCTCCCCAGTAGTCCAAAGGGGCATGGCCATTTAATGCAGGCCAGCAACTCACATGCAATCACAGCACTGAGGTTGAGCATCGTGCAGTACTGTGCTCTTTTTGCTTTCAAAAAATCGGAGTAAGGTACCCGGCTAAAATCCATTTCCGGGAGCTCTCGCTGCAGTCCTTGCACGTATTGTAGCAATTTTTGATCTTGTTTATCAGAAAATGTAAGTTGACTGGTATCAGAAGGGGGGTAGCGTTGGGCTTTGAAGTTTAGGAGTGCCTCAAGTTTTTGTAAAAAAACGCATAGCTGTTCGAGTTCTGCTTTCGCAGCCTCTGCATCGTCTGTCAAGGTGGCAAGATGATCAAGCTGCTCTAAGAGAAGCCCCGTGCCTTGAGTAATAAGTCGATTGAGTTTTTGTGGAATGGTAAAATTTTCCAAAGATTGGATTTTTGCAAAACCCCCAGGGCCTCCGTACGTAGTAACTTCCATGAGTGGTGGGGCGAGGGGAGCCATTGCCAAAAATGCGTCGGTCTCAGTCAAAAAAGCATTTCGCAGCGACACCAGTGTAAATGCGCTTTGGTTTGATAATGGGGGATCTAAAAGAGGGGCTGTGAGATCACGGGCGCTGCTTATAAACTCCATGGAGATGTTCTGTGATTAATGTTGGAAATCTAATCGTACACGATAATTATAAAAATGTAAATTATTCGGTCGCGCCAAGCGGTCGCGCCAAGCACTTGACTTCTGTTACTTTTATTGCTACATTGCTCCACTCTTTAAAAAGTATTTCGGCATTTAAGTGAGGTGAGTCAATTATGCCAACCATTCGTGTCAAGGAAAATGAACACTTAGACAGCGCAATGCGTCGCTTCAAAAGAGCCTGTGAAAAATCAGGAATTTTAGCAGAACTGCGGAGTCGTGAAGCTTATGAAAAGCCCACTACAGAGCGCAAACGCATGAAAGCGGCGGCGGTAAAGCGCCATCAGAAAAAAATGGACCGTGGTACTGGTCCGCGTACAACACGGGGCTAAGCTCCTAAAGAGCGTTTATGGCTCAAATACCCGCGTACTTCATTCAAGATTTGCTGAACCGGATTGACCTCGTTGATCTGGTTCAGTCGCGGGTTCCCATTAAGAAAAAGGGCGCCAATTATCATGGCCTTTGCCCTTTCCATCATGAAAAAACACCTTCATTCACAGTGAGTGCGCCCAAGCAATTTTACCATTGTTTTGGCTGCGGAGCGCATGGCAATGCCATTGGGTTTGTCATGGAGCTGGATCGCCTCAATTTTGTCGAGGCCGTTGAAGAATTGGCCAGGCAATTGGGCTTAGACGTGCCTCGTGAAGGCGAGGGTGAAAAGGGGCCTCGTCCTCAGTACGATGCGTTGTATGCTTTGATGCAACAGGCTGCCGTATTTTACGAGCGGCAGTTGCGTGAGCATCCAGATAAAAATCGAGCGGTTGAATATTTAAAAAGACGAGGTTTGACGGGCCAGACAGCTAAGGCTTTTGGTCTGGGTTTTGCACCGCCCCAGTGGGATGCTCTGTTGCGGGATTTAAATCCCTCTCCTCAGCAGTTGGAGTTGTTGCAGCAAGCGGGTTTGCTTAGTCAAAGTGATAAATCTCAAGGCTATGATCGTTTTCGGGATCGCATTATTTTTCCGATTCGAGATAAGCGTGGTCGGGTGATTGGTCTTGGAGGGCGCATCATCGATCAGGGTGAGCCGAAATATTTGAATTCCCCAGAAACACCCATTTTTCATAAAGGAAAAACCCTCTACGGTCTCTTTGAAGCCAAACAAAAACTGCATACTTTTGTGCGCATGATGGTGGTTGAAGGCTATATGGATGTGGTGATGTTGGCCCAGGCAGGCATTCATTATGCAGTGGCCACTTTAGGGACGGCAACCACAGCAGAACATTTGCGTTTGTTGAAGCAGGAATGTCATGAAATTCTTTTCTGTTTTGATGGCGATAAGGCAGGTCGAGAGGCGGCCAGTCGCGCTTTGAAAGTGTGTTTGCCCTTTATGACTGGAGAGCTTGATATTCGCTTTTTATTTTTACCCGAGGGGGAAGATCCAGATTCCCTGGTTCAGCAAGAGGGGAAGGCTGCTTTTGAGAAGCGTCTTAATCAAGAGACCTTGTCTTTCTATGATTTTATGTTGCGCCAAGTAGGGGAAGGCTTGGATCTCAATAGCTTAAGTGGTAAAGCACGCTGGGTTTTGCAATTCAAACCCTATTGGCAAGCTTTGCCTGAAGGGCCGTTTAAAAATTTTGTTTTGGATTCGCTAGCACGGCGTTTTGGCTTGAGTTTTGAGCAGATGCAAAGGCAGTTGGAAACAGCTTCAGTAGAGGAGCAAACCAGTTTCTTGGAGCAACAGCTGAGTCTGGAAGAAAAGGCTGTAGCATTGCTGATTCAAAATCCAGGTCTAGCTCAAACATTGCCAGAGACTATGCAAATGGAGCGGACTCCCGTTTTAGAAAAACTCATCCGTGCTTGTCAGGTACAGCCATTTAAAAATGCAGGACAAGCCATTGAGTTTTTTAGGGGTCAGGCTGAGTTCGTCCTGCTGAATCAATTGGCTTCACATCCATACCCCAGCTTGATTGAAAATGTACAAGAAGAGTGGGCTGCAGTGTTAGCAAAATTGAGCTCTAATCGCGAGGAGGACCTCAATGCCTTGCTGGAGGCTTCCAAGCAGCGAGAGTTGAGTGCAAGTGAAAAGCAAAAATTGTTGCAGCTTTTACAGTCCGAAACATCCCTTGGCTCCAAACGCTAAATCATGGTATGATTGGCGTGCTGAAATGTGGGAGTTTGCGTAATGAGTCGAGTCAAACAATTTATTAAAACCTTTATTCTGTGGGAGCTGCTGGTTGGTTTAAAGCTAACGGGACGGCACTTGTTTGCGAATAAAGTAACGGTGCAATACCCCGATGAGAGAATCCCCATGTCACCTCGATTTCGTGGCTTGCATGCGTTGCGGCGTTATCCTAATGGAGAAGAGCGGTGCATCGCCTGTAAGCTGTGTGAAGCAGTCTGCCCAGCTTTGGCCATTACGATTGATGCCGGCCCCCGGGAGGCCGATGGTTCGCGTCGAACGAAGTCTTATGAGATCGATTTATTTAAATGTATTTTCTGCGGTTTTTGTGAAGAATCCTGCCCTGTGGACTCGATCGTTGAAACCCGTGTGCACGAATATCACTTTGAAAATCGCGGTGAAAATATCATGACCAAGCAAAAATTACTGGCAATTGGCGATTGGCAAGAGTCCCAAATTGCTGCAGATCGAGCCTCTGATCGCGCTTATCGGTAAAGTGGCATGCATTTTTTTGAAGATTCCATCGATGCTCCTTTATTTATCCGGCAGTATCGTGCAGCCGAGCGGCAAATTATCACCTCTCTTGCGGTCTTGACTGAGGCCACGATTCTGTTTGAAGGCAAGGAATTTGCATCGCTTTTGCCTGCGGAGGCGACGCAACTCACCCAGGCGCATTTTCAGTGTCTCGCTGATTTCAAGCCGGAGCTGATTTTACTGGGTACAGGGCAGGCGCAAATTTTTCCACCCCCTTCATTACTGATCCCAGTGTATGATTCACGGATTGGGCTTGAGGTGATGGACACGGATGCTGCTTGTCGTACGTTTAATGTTTTAGTGGGCGAAGGGCGGAATGTTCTTGCTGCTTTGTTTGTTTAATGGGTCATTCAGGGATAGGCAACTGAAAACCCTTTGTGCTATACTTTTCGAAAATAGAAATAAAAGGGAGTGTCTGCATGGTTAAAGGCCCACGTAATATAGGGATTACATCCCTAATGAAATATCGGTTTCCAGTGAATGCACTGGTTTCCATTTTACACCGACTCTCGGGGGTAATTTTATTCTTGTTGATTCCATTTATCTTGTGGATTTTGCATCTGTCTTTAAGTTCGCAGGCTTATTTTTTAATGGTGAAGGATTTTTTTGGTTCCCCTATCGTGATGTTTTTAACCTGGGTGGTGTTGTCAGCCTTGTATTATCACATTGTTGCTGGCGTGAAGCATCTCCTGATGGATATGGGTTATTTTGAAGAAAAATGCTCCGGGCGCGTGGCCAGTATCGTGGTGATGATTTTGGGCATTATCGGGGTAATCGGGATAGGAGTATGGATCGTATGTTAAATCAAATCACTTCATTATCGCGCAATGGTCTTAAGGACTGGTATTTGCAGCGCGTTTCGGCTTATGTTTTGTTGCTCTATGTCATCTTCTTAATCAGCTATATTGTGGGACATCACCCCATTTCTTTTGCAGCTTGGTATGCTTTGTTTCATCATACGGTGATTAAAGCCGTGACGGTTTTGGCATTGCTTTCTCTCATCGCCCATGCTTGGGTCGGGATCTGGACTGTGCTGACCGATTATGTGACTTGTAAATGTGGGCGCCTGACGCTGATCACCTTAATGATCATGGCGTTTGTGGTGTATTTCGTCTGGGCTATTGAAATTCTCTGGGGTTAAATATGACGATTGCAAAATATGAATTTGATACCATTATCATTGGTGCCGGGGGAGCGGGGCTTCGTGCTGCCTTACAACTGGCGCAATCGGGTTTGCGCACTGCGGTGATTACCAAAGTCTTTCCTACGCGTTCGCATACGGTGTCTGCCCAAGGCGGCATGGCGGCGTCTTTAGGCAATGCCCATCCGGATGACTGGCGTTGGCATATGTATGATACGGTGAAAGGCTCTGATTATATTGCCGATCAGGATTGCGTCGAGTATATGTGCGAAATTGCGCCGCAGGTGGTCTATGAGCTTGAACATATGGGGATGCCTTTTTCCCGGCAAAAAGACGGTAAAATTTACCAACGGGCCTTCGGGGGCATGTCGCGTGAATACGATGTGGCTAAAATTGCCGAACGGACTTGTGCGGCTTCAGACCGAACGGGGCATGCTTTGTTACACACGTTGTATCAAAATAATTTAAAACACCAAACGACTTTTTTCACTGAGTGGTATGCGCTAGATTTAGTCAAAAATCAAAAAGGTGAAATTACTGGGGTTATGGCGCTGTGTATGGAGACTGGTGAAACAGCATTTTTCCACGCTCGGGCGACTGTTTTGGCCACAGGGGGAGCGGGGCGAATTTTCGAATCCACGACCAATGCCTATATCAATACTGGGGATGGCATCGGCATGGGCCTGCGCGCTGGAGTTCCGGTGCAAGACATTGAATTTTGGCAGTTTCATCCTACTGGGATTGCGGGGGCTGGGGTGCTTGTGACTGAAGGCTGTCGCGGTGAAGGTGGGGTTTTGCGCAATAAAAATGGCGAGCGTTTTATGGAGCGTTATGCACCTAATGCCAAGGATTTAGCGTCTCGAGATGTGGTCTCTCGCGCCAGCATGGTGGAAATTCGTGAAGGGCGAGGCTTTTCGCGCGGAGGCGTGGATTATGTCGAACTCGATCTCACCCACCTGGGCGAGGCTTTGATTGCAGAGCGTTTGCCGGGGATTCGGGAATTGGCGATGACCTTCTGCCATGTCGATCCCACAAAACAACCGATCCCAGTTGTGCCGACGTGCCATTATATGATGGGTGGGTTGCCGACGAATATTCATGGCCAGGTTTTGACCCAAGATGCCAAAGGTAAGGATCAAATTGTCCCAGGCTTGTTTGCGGTAGGGGAATGTGCATCGGTTTCCGTGCATGGGGCGAACCGCTTGGGCAGCAACTCCTTGTTGGACTTGGTGGTGTTTGGCCGTGCAGCGGGGCTCTTTATTGAAACAAATTTTAATGAAGGCCATTTGCCTTTGTTTGATTATGCAGATAGCGATATTGAGGCTGCGGAAGCCCGCTTGAATCGCTGGGATAGCAGCACTTCGGGAGAAAATTTCCAAGTCATTCGTGCTGAAATGAAAAAAGTCATGCAAAATGATTTTGGTGTGTTCCGCGAAGGAAAAGCGATGGAAGAAGGTTTTGTGAAATTAAAAGCGCTGCAGGAGCGCTTAAATCATGCAGTTTTGCCTGATAAGAGTAAAACATTTAATACCTTGCGTATCGAAGCCTTAGAAATGGATAACTTAATGGCCGTGGCCGTGGCGACCGCCGTGGCGGCGATGAACCGCACTGAAAGCCGCGGTGCACATAGTCGAGCTGATTTTACCGAGCGGGATGATGCCAATTGGTTGAAGCATACGCTGTATTATCAAGAGGGAGACCGCGTGGGGACGCGTGAAGTGAATATGAAGCCCCATAAGGTGGACACGCTTAAACCGAAATTGAGGACCTACTAAGATGTCAGATTTGCATATGGATACTTATGAATTTGAGATTTATCGCTATAATCCTGAAGTGGATGCAAAACCGCGAATGCAGCAATATCAGCTGAAAGTGCCTGCAGGGACGGGTATGATGTTGCTTGCAGCGATCGAAAAGCTCAAGGAACAAGACCCCACCATCGCGCTGCGTCGCTCTTGTGCAGAAGGAGTATGTGGTAGCGATGGGATGAATATCAATGGCAAGAATCGTCTTGCGTGTATCACTCAGCTCTCCACATTAGGGCGAAAAATCGTGCTGCGGCCCTTGCCTGGCTTGCCTGTGATCCGTGATTTGATCGTCGATATGACCCAATTTTACAAAAATTACGAGCGGGTTAAACCCTATTTGCAACCTGGGGAAGGCCCTGCTCCGGCGAAAGAGCGGTTGCAATCGCCTGAGGATCGTGCCAAATTAGATGGCTTGTATGAGTGCATTCTCTGTGCTTGTTGTACCACGAGTTGCCCGTCTTTTTGGTGGAATCCTGATAAATTTATTGGCCCAGCAGGGCTCTTGCAAGCCTATCGATTTATTGCGGATAGTCGGGATCAGGCGACTGAGGAGCGCCTGGCTGATTTGGAAGACCCCTTTAGTGTGTTTCGCTGTCGCGGGATTATGAATTGCGTGGATGTGTGTCCAAAAAGTTTGAATCCCACCAAGGCAATTGGCAAATTGCGTTCCATGATGTTAAAGCGGGCAGTGTAATTGCATCCTCTACTTTACCAGTTGTGCCTCCTTTATAGTCTCTTTTTGGAGAAGCTTGGAAAAGGAAGTTGGGATGCCAGGCAGTGGAACGAAGCGAAAGAGCTGGTAGAGCGCAATGCTGAAGAAGTAGGAGGATGGGGCCTGTTGCAAGCTTTTCAGCAGTGTCAGCATTTGGTAAGTGAATTAAAAAAAACCCGGGTTGCAAAGCAGTTTAGGGAGTGTTGCGAGCGGTTTGCTAGAATCAGTAGAGCGCTTGATCAGATGTTAACAGAGCCCACCTCTCAGAATAGTCAAACAGTGCTTGCATGGCAAGCGGACTGTCGGCGTTGGCAAGAGCGTTTGGCTGAGCTTGATCCTAAGGTGCAGGAAAGGCCTGTGACTGAAGCTCGATCTAGAAGAGGGAGGCGACTAAACAGGGTGGTAGTGCCACCAGTGGTCACCGCGGAGCCACCCTTGCAAGATAACCCTGCACCCAATACACTCTTTTGTTTTTGGCGTTACTTGTGCTGTTGTTGTCTGGACGCACCTGCAGAGCCTGGTCAAGGCTACGTCCCTCTCTCGGGGGGTGCGACTGAAGCAGTGCCAGGCCTAGTAGTCTAACCCAGCCCTTTTGCATTGCCGGACGGCCGTGTTATAATGTTTAGCCTAAAAAGAAAGGGATCATCTACAATGCAAGGATATTGGAAAACCTCTGAATTAGAAGGGGATAACGCTGCCTACTTAGAAAGTTTGTATGAGGCTTATCAGGATGATCCCCATTGCGTGGATGAAAAATGGCAACGTTATTTTGCGGCTTTGGGGCCGGCTCCCAGTGCGCTTAAACATTCAAAAGTGCAAGAAGCCTTTATTGAAATGGCCAAGCATCCCCAGGTTGCAGGGCAACCCGCTTCGGATAGAGAGGATGCTTATCGTAAAAAAGGGCATTTGTTGGCCAAAACGGATCCGTTGAATTTGCAAGTCTCTCCTGCCGCAGCAGATCTAGGCTTGGACGAAAGTTTAACCGATTTGAAAGCGATTTATACCAGTTCCATTGGCTTTGAATTTATGCATATTGAAGAGGAGAGCCGCCGAGAATGGTTGCAAGAGCGCGTTGAAGTGCCTCGGGCTGCATTATCGCCAGAACAAAAAAAAATTTTGCTGGAGCGTTTGATTGCAGCCGATGGGTTAGAAAAATATTTGGGGATCAAATACGTAGGGCAGAAACGTTTTTCATTGGAAGGGGGAGATGCCCTCATTCCCCTGATGTCTGGCTTGATCGAGCGCGCGAGTGAAAAGGGTGTCAAAGAAATCGCCATTGGTATGGCACATCGCGGTCGTTTGAATGTGTTGGTCAACATCATGGGCAAAGCGCCCAAAACGCTGTTTGCTGAGTTTGAAGGCCAGCATGACCACTCTTTATTGGCAGGGGATGTGAAATATCACAATGGGTTTGCCTCCGATGTGCTGACCGCTGCGGGCTCTGTGCATTTAGCTCTGGCTTTTAATCCCTCCCATTTAGAAATTGTTTCACCTGTGGTGGAGGGGTCGGTGCATGCACGCTTGCCTCGATATGGCAATGATGCCAAACGGGTTTTTGCCATTCAGATTCATGGAGATGCTGCAATTGCAGGCCAGGGATGCGTGTATGAGACGCTCAATATGTGTGGCACAAAGGGTTTTCAGAATGGGGGCTCGGTCCATATTGTCATCAATAATCAAGTGGGCTTCACAACTAGTCGTCCCGAGGAAGCCCGATCCACGCGTTATTGTACCGATATCGCTAAAATGTTTGATGCGCCTATTTTTCATGTCAATGGGCATGATCCAGAGGCGCTTTTGTTTGTTGCACAATTGGCCATGGATTATCGTCAGCAATTTCAAAAAGAAGTCTTTATTGACCTTGTTTGTTATCGCCGTCAAGGTCACAATGAGTCTGATGAGCCCTCTGGAACCCAGCCACTCATGTATCAAGTGATTAAGGCTTTGCCCGTTCCTGCAAAAGTTTACGCTGACCGTTTGATCGCAGCTGGGGTTTTGAATGAGGACGAATGGGAGGCGCTCCAGCAAAATTATAAAAAAGCACTCGATACAGGCAAACCTGTCACCGCTTTGGTGGAGCAGCAAAAGAAACAATCTGAATGGGCCCACTATAAAAAAGATTGGCGTACAGCTTATAAAGCGGGCATAGCTAAAAAAGATTTGATCGCGCTCGCAAAAAAATTGGATCAACTTCCTGAGACTTTGCATCTGCAGGCACAAGTTGAAAAAGCCTTAAAAGATCGTGCCAAAATGACCGCAGGGGAGCTTCCCGTCAATTGGGGTTATGCGGAAATATTAGCCTATGCAACACTAGTTCAGCAAGGCATTCCTGTGCGTTTGACCGGTGAAGACGTCGGTCGTGGAACCTTTTCGCATCGGCATGCGATTTTGCATGATCAGAAAACCGATGCTTATTATGTACCTTTGCAGCAGATTGCAGCTGATCAGGCTCCTTTTGAAGTGTACAATTCGTTATTGTCTGAAGAGGCGGTGCTGGCTTTTGAGTACGGTTATGCAGCAAGTCAACCTGAGGGGCTCACTCTGTGGGAAGCGCAATTTGGTGATTTTGTAAATGGTGCGCAAGTCATTATTGATCAATTTATGAGTGCGGCAGAGGAAAAATGGGGTCGCCTTTGTGGTTTGACTTTGCTCTTGCCACACGGGCAAGAGGGAATGGGGCCAGAACACTCTTCCGCCCGCTTAGAGCGTTTTCTCCAGCTTTGTGCTCATGACAACATGCAAGTATGCAATCCTACGACTCCTGCACAAATTTACCATTTATTACGTCGCCAAGTTTTGCGACCTTATCGGAAGCCTTTGGTGGTGATGTCGCCTAAGAGTCTGCTGCGTCATCCTGCAGTGATTTCTAGTTTAGATGACCTGGCGGAAGGGCATTTTATGCCGGTGATAGGTGAAACAGAAGCACTGGATTTAAAAAAGGTCAAACGGGTGATTTTTTGTCAAGGCAAAGTGTATTATGATTTATGGGCAAAGCGACGTGAATTGCAACAGATGGACGTTGCGATCGTGCGCCTTGAGCAAATGTATCCCTTCCCAGATCAGGAAGTCAAAGCGGCATTAAAAGGCTTAAATCATGTAAAAGATTGGGTCTGGTGTCAAGAAGAGCCTGAAAATCAAGGTGCATGGTTTAAAGTATCACAAGATTTTGCAGCTTTGGATTTGCCTTGTCGATATGTGGGGCGTAAAGCCTATGCTTCACCCGCAGTAGGTTATGCGAGTGTCTTTAAAGAAGAACAAGAGGCTTTGGTGTCTCTTGCGCTATCCCATTGATTAGGATGCCGCACGAAACTGTGATTGTTTTCCCCAGGGAAGATGAGGCAAATCATTGGCCAAGTGGCGCAAGATTATGGTCAAGGTATATTTAAATCCACTGCCGACTATGGGCCACAATCAAAATCACGCCCCCTAAAATCACCAAGCTAAAGATTTGCAGCAAGGTGAGCTTAGGGCGTTTGCGCGGGGGTCTTGGGGTGTTGGGTGCGGTCATGTAGAAGCCTTTTGTTCTAAGGGACGGTAGTGTTTGCTTAATGTTTCTAGAACAGCATTAATAAATTGATGGGCGCTTTCTGCTCCAAATTCTTGGGTGAGGTCCACATATTCCGATAACACTACTTGGTAGGGGACGTCCAGTCGTTGCTTTAATTCAGCTGAGGCCGTGCGGAGAATAGCCAATTCCATGGGGTTTATTTCTTTTAAAGGGCGTGCAGCTGTGGTTTGAATCAACTCATCAATGGCCTCTTGATGCAGAATCAAGCTTTGTATCAGTTCGGCAAAAAGCTCCCAATCCACATATTTATGATAATCATTGCGAGCTTGAAATTCAGCAACCAATTCGTGAGCGCTGCAATGGTTAAAATGCCATTGGTATAAAGCTTGGATCGCAAACGTTCTGGCTTTATGGCGGGCTTTGGGGGACATCATGAGGCATACGAAGATCAGGTCAAGTGGCGGCCATTATACGCTATAATTTCCGCTGAGTAAAAGACTCAACCATGGCTGGATGTCCAGCCATGAGTCCTGCATCTACAGGTAGGGCCACGCCCGTAATCATTTTGGCGGCATCGGAGGCCAAAAAGCCGACAGCCTCAGCGATATCCTGAGTTTTGACAATATCGTTCAGGGGATACCATTTCTTGATTTCTTCAAACACCCCAGGATTACGGGCTGCGCGTTCTTCCCATAAACGCGTTTTGACCGTGCCAGGACAGATAATATTAGCGCGAATGCCGTGCTTGCCATATTCAACAGCAATGGCTTTGGTGTAACTTTCAAGCCCTGCTTTGGCAGCGCTATAACAGGGGTGACCAAAAGTAGTCATGCCATTGACCGAGCCAATATTGATCACCACGCCAGCCCCTTTTTTGAGGAAACTGGCACGAAGTGCTTCAAAACAATTGTATGCACTTAACAAATTAAGATCTAAGTCGCGTTTAAAAATTTCGGGTGTACTGTCTTGTAAAAGTTCACAAAGCCCCCCTCCGACTACATTGACTAGGATATCCACAGGCTTGCCCATGATTTTTTCAGCGGCTTGAAATTCGATGCAGACTTCTTTTGCATTCGTTACATCAAGATAAAGTGCATGATAGTGCATTTTTGCCGCTTGCAATTGCTTTTCTAAGGCGACTAAATGCTCTTTGCTATTGTCCAATACAATCAAATCCGCGCCATGATGCATAAAATATTCGAAAATGGCTAAGCCCACTCCCCGCGCTGCACCGGTGATTAGAACAAGTTTTCCTTTAAATAAAGCGCTCATGATGACCGTCCTTTATAAGTGTGATGGCTGGGATGATTTGTGGTGAAATCGTCCTGAATTTGCTCTAGAGAGCGCTGTTTCGTTTCAGGGATGAGGGTCCAGGTGACAATAAAATAACAAAATGTAAAGAATGCAAAAATGAGATAAGTATGGCCAATGCCGATATCAGTTTTGATTTGGAGAAAAAGGCTGGCAATTGCCCAGGAGGTGAGCGAATTCACAAATAACGCTACAGCCAAGCCTTTACCACGAACTCCTGTGGGCAGAAGTTCGGTTAAGATCAGCCAGACGATCGGTCCAGGCCCGACGGCAAAGCAAAAAATAAACACCATCATGCCAATGACCGCATATAAGGGATCCAAAGCAAGATGAGTGATCAGGGCTAAACAAATATAGGCTAGAGTCATCCCCATAGTACCAAAAAATAATAAACTGCGTCGACCTAATTTATCAACAATAAACATGCTCATCACGGTGGATAAAAAATTAACTAACCCAATGAGAATAGATGCATCGACTGCATTTTGTGTTCCCGTCATTCCGGCTGCTTTAAAGATCGCTGGGGCATAAATTAAGATAGAGTTGATTGCGGTGAGTTGGTTTAAAATGGCAACTAAAAGCACAACAAAAAAGGAACGCCTGGTATGACGGCTGAGTAGGTCTTGCCAACGACTTTTTTGATCCATTTCATGGGCTAATTTCATGCCTTCTAAATCCGCTAAAGCTTCATCTTCTGGGCGCGTGAGCTGTAAAATTTTTAAAGCTTGCGTGGCGCGTTCTTTGCTCATTAACCAACGAGGAGACTCAGGTAGATAAAACATGGACACACCCAGAATCAATGAGGGAAGAATAACTAAGATATAGAGAATTTTCCAGTTTCCAGAGGGTAAAAATAGCGAGTTGGCGATATAGGCTATAAGAATGCCTCCGGTCAGAAATAGCTGAAAAATTGTCACGCTCCGACCCCGAATGGGTGTGGGCGCAATTTCGGAAAGGTAGGAAGGCACGGAGACAGAAACGACGCCAATGGCAATGCCTAAGACCACTCGGGAGAAGAAAAATTCGTCAAAACTTTGAATGTTGATGGTTATCAATATGCCTAAAATAAAGCAAATACTGCCTGCGATAATCATGGCGCGGCGGCCAAACTGATCAGAGAGGTAGCCCGTCAACATGGTGCCAATTAGGCCCCCCATAAAGACTGCACCGCCTGCTAGACTAATTTGTTTGATAGTGAGGTGGAGCTGGTTTTGGATTAAATAAATTGATCCAGAAAAAACGCTGAGATCATAGCCATATAAAATCCCCCCAATCCCTGCGCAGAGTACAATCCAAAAAGTGAGTTTCATTGCCTATCCTCTTCTGAGTTAAGATGGGAGAATGACTTGATCCGAGCCATATAAGCGCTGATGCTCGATTGCGTCAAGCGTTGGCGGTATTCGTCAAGAATATCACCTCGAAGATGTTCTGAAACTTGGTGTAAAATTCTGAGCATCGCGTTGAAGGCCGTCTGTCCATCGGGCACATTTTTTAAATCCAGGACAAAACACACGCCTGGCACGGAAGCATTGAGGCTATGAAGATCAAAATGTCCGGGCTTTAAGGCCGAGCTTACATAAAACTGCACTATCTCGCCCTCAACGTATTCAAACACGCGATGATCATTCAATTGCAATCCAAGCTGACGGAGCAATTGAAACAGGGTCTCATTTTCAAAAGCATGTGAGCGAGGGGCCATAAAATAGAGAATGATAAACTCCAGTTTAGAAACAGGGGAGGGGTCTTGGGCGTTGGCTTCATTTTTTTGGCGTGCGAACATTTTCTTTGCCGCTTCATTTGCTTCGTTATTGGGAAAAAACTCAGCTTGATGCGGAGCGCCGGTCATCTCAGCAAGAGCCTGTTTTCCAGCAATAGCAATGGCTTCGTTAAGCGCTTGTTCTTCTTCAGCTGAAAGTTCATGAATAGAGGGAGGGCTGCGCTTAATCCAGGACTTGGGCTCTTCCTTGCGGGAGGGGGTGTTTTTGGGCTCAGGACGAGTCCGTTTTGCAGGGGGCGGGGCGGATGGAGTGCTTTTTTTACCTGCTTCTGCCGACTTGGGTGGTTGTGCCACTTCGATTGCTGGAGTAGGTTTTAAAAGAGCAAGTAAAATCAAAAAAGCGAGTAAAATGATGCCGACGACTTCCACAAGGAGTTGATGGTCATTCATGAGCTCCATCTTAATGTAGTTGGGGTGGTGGAGTAGGTAAAGTGCCTGGTCTTTAAAGCGAGACAAGGCATCAAAAAAATCAGGCATTGCGATAAAACAGCTAAATGATCAGAACTTCATTTAACCATTTTTATTCTAGAATTCCAAGAGGGAATTGCAGATTACTATCGAGGTGCGGCAGAAGCTGTGGCTGTCGAAGCAGATGTGGAAGTCAGAGCGAAAAAATTGTAAGCATCACCGCCCGGAGGGGTGGACCAATTGAGTCTGGTTTGTGTGGCTGCGACTAATGCCTCTAAACCCTTCGCACTTTCCATCATTTTCGTTAGGCCTCCTGCTCGTTCTGAGGCCACTGCATCCAATGCAGAGAAAACTTTGACACTTTCTTGTCGCAATGAAGGGTCTGTTTCTGTGTCCAGCATTTGCAGCACTGTATGATAAACAGAAGCGCTATGGCTTATTTCTCGGTTGCAGTAAATCAAAATGGTATAGAGATAAACTAAGTTGTGAAGCAAGTGATCATGCGCTTCAGGGATCGACTTTGCGGTTAGCATAGCTGCTTTTCTAAATTCGCGTAGATAGCACATCAATATCGCTGCGACTGCGTGGTGTTCCAGCTTTGTTTTTTTAGATTTTGCTAGACTGAGCCAGAGTGTCATTTGGATGCGGTCTTGGAGCACTTTTTCTGTTTGTTCAAGAGATTTGGGGATAAAGTCGATTTTTTCAAGAAGCAGTCGTGTTGCGACTTTTTCATTTTTATAGAGTCGACGCACCCTTTCTGCCACATCTCCTTGCAGAGGAGGGATATGCTCTCCCATGACTGCGTAAACTAAGCGATCTCTCATGGCATGATCACGCGCCCAGTGAACAGCGATATCAGGATGCACGTCGCTCGATGTCCAAGTATCAATTTCGCCAATTTGCGCAAGGACTGCAGGGGCGATTTTTCGTAGCATTTCAATGCACGGTAATCGTCTTGTGTCGGTTGGGAGGGGGAATTCTTCCTGTTTTTTCAGGGTGTTCAGCACAGCCACTGTAACGGCCTCTGGTGTAATATAAGGGAGAAGTGGCAGAATCTGGTTGATATAACGGCTAATGAGGTTGTTCACTATTTTTACGTCGATTTGCTCAAAAGCCAGCAGGTACAACAGAGATGCTTCTGCCAAATTTTGTCCTTCCGTATCCGCATCAACGCGTTCGGTGTTCCAGTGAGATGTGTGAAAGCGAATAGACGGTTGGATATCAGCTGCAGACAAAAGAAAGGAACGTTCTTTGCGCGTAAACCAGCCCGTACATTCCTTTTCAACCTCGATACACTCTTGGATAGGGTAAAATGGGTATCTTGCGGATTGAAAGTAACTTTTTCCGCTGTGCATATTTAAGATGCCTTTAAATTGCTAAAAAATGAGTGTGAATTGTATCGTAAGTATACAGATTTGTCAAGGGGAAAAGCGGGTTCGAAAAGCTGGGTCGCAAGCGCATGAGCAACCCTAGGCAGCGGCTTGAACTTCTGCTAGACTGGGCGCAATAGGATCGAAATAAGCTTAGTTTAGATGTCTGAGTTTTTGGCTGCGTCAATCGAACAAAAAGGGACGGTGTTGTGCGGTAAGGGAGCATGGACAGCTCGTCGAATCCAAAAGCTTAAACTGGATCTCCCACGCTTGTCAGGTTCAGAATACGTGATTGCAGGGCAAGACATTGATGCAATGGACACCGCTGGGGCTTTGCTCTTAAATCGCTATTTGCAGCAACTACAACAACGTAAAATCGCCTATACACTGGATGGATTTAAGCCCGAGTGGATCGCACTATTGCAATTTGTGGAGCAAAATCGTGTGGGTACAGTCCCGCCTCCGCCAGAACGCTTATCTGGGTTTGCGGTGGTGGGAGAAGATGCAGTTCTAAAAGTACGTTATTTTTTTCATTTTTTTGAATTCATCGGTCAAATGATCATGATGATTTTGCGGATTCTTTCTCAGCCGCGACGCTTTCATTTAAAAACCATTGTGAATACTGCTGAACAGGCCGGTGTGCGTGCTTTACCAATTGTCGGGTTGTTGTGTTTTTTAATTGGCGTAGTGCTGGCCTATCAATTGGGGATTCAGCTGAAAACTTATGGTGCTAATATCCTCATTGTATTTTTGACCGGGCTTGCGATATTGCGTGAATTTGGCCCCCTGATTGCGGCAATTATTATGGCCGGGCGGACCAGCTCAGCCTTTACGGCAGAATTAGGCAGCATGAAAGTGAATCAAGAAATTGATGCGCTTTTAGTGATGGGGCTCTCGCCGATTGAATTTTTGGTGATTCCTAAAATTCTAGCCATGCTCGTTGTTTTTCCACTTCTCATTTTTTGGGCGGATTTATTTGGTGTGCTCGGGAGTATGCTCATGGCGAATTTAAATCTTGGGGTCAGCTATGTAGCCTTTATGCACGAATTTGCCAATTCTGTTGATGTGAAGCAACTTTTGATTGGTTTAAGCAAAGCCCCTGTTTTTGCGTTGATTATTGTTTTAGTAGGGTGCTATCAAGGCTTTCAAGTGGAGTATAGTGCCGATAGTGTGGGCAAAAAAACCACCAAAAGCGTTGTCCAGGCTATTTTCCTCATTATTATTGCCGATGCCTTGTTCTCGGTCTTGTACAGTAGGGTCGGAGTGTAAAGATGGTAGAACGGGTCATTGAGATAAAAGGCTTGTGCAATGTCTTAAATGGTCTGACTGTGCACCAGGATCTAAATTTTGAGGTCAAGCGCGGTGAGATTATGGGTATTATTGGCGGCAGTGGTTCCGGTAAAACCACTTTGTTGCGTAATATTTGGATGCTTTTACCCCCGACACAAGGCAGTATTCGCTTGTTTGGTGAGGAAGTCGTCGCTTGCAGCGAACGTCAAGCTTACCAATTGCGCCAACGTTTTGGAGTCATGTTTCAGCAAGGGGCTTTATTTAGTGGGCTCACTGTTTTAGAGAATATTTTATTTCCCCTCAAAGAATTTTCGCATTTAGAGGGCAAATTGGCACGGGATCTTGGATTGCTTAAGATTAAACTGGTCGGCTTGCCCCTGAGTGCAGCGCATAAATTGCCTGCAGAACTCAGTGGGGGGATGATCAAACGGGCTGCAGAT
>JAJZUD010000017.1 GCA_021848625.1 Pseudomonadota bacterium | reverse complement strand
ACACTGTTGATTTGATATTCATGTGTGACATTTTAACTTTGGTGAAGTGTGACATTACTACTTTGGCGCTACAAAAATTAATATTATTATTGATTTTTTATATATTATAATATATAATGTATAGCCTATAATTAAAAAAATGTATAAAATGCACGCAACTCCCCCAAAAAAACTTAAATCCGCACTGTATCAGTCTGGTGAGAAGACCATATCTAAGCATGTACATTTTAAAACACCACTTGGTGCGGCAATTGAGAGGGGAGAATGTTGTGCTTTTTTAAAGGGCCTTGCGCAGCAAGCGCAAGAGGATTTTGCTCAAGCCCATATTTGTCAGGAGGCGGCCAAGAGAGCTCATGCTGCGAATCAGATGATCAAGCAAGCAGTGGTTATGCCGTCGGCGAGCATTTTTTCAACAACAATTGTTCCCGAGTTTCCCCCTCTGTATATTGCAGCAGGAATGGGTGACGTCAAAGCATTTCAGCTTCTTTTAGATCTTGACGCAACTTTCAGCAAAGAAGAGTGTGGGCCGTTTTCAAAAGTGGCGATGCTTTCTATTGCCGCGTATCGGGGGTACTTTGAGATGGTGCGATGTCTTGTAGAAAAGCATAGTGCTTCACCTAGTCAAGATTACTTTTTGGATGCAGCGCATGAGGGGGATTCACCCTTAATCGCGGCAGTGGTGGGGAGGGTGCATTATCGAGCGGTTAAGATGCGAGCAGCTGGTGTTACGATTGTGCCTGACACGCAACATGCTGCAATCTTCTGGAAATTAGTCAATTCTGGCGCCGTGCTAACCAAGCCTTCGACAGTGCGTCAAGGCCAAAGTGCATTGGGATTATTAGGGTATGCGCGTGATGCTAAACTCATTGATGATGCCGACTATAGCGCCTTTACAACGCCTCCATCCGCATAAAAATTATTCCTGCATGGATTGCGCTGAGGCCAGTGCGATTCCAGAGAAAGCCGCAGAAGTCAGTGCAATGCCCAATAACACAAATCCTAAGGGAACTTGATTGCGTTGTGAGAGATGCGCCATCAGAGCTGTGGCCGCAGCCGCTGCAATAGTTTGACAGCAGCCCATCAACGCTGCAGCAGTTCCAGCAATGGTTTTTAAGCGCTTGACGGCAGCAATCATCGTACTTGGAAAAACAATCCCCAAGGCAAACATATACAATGCCATGGGGAAAAGTAGAGCTGGAATACTCAAGTGGCCTCCAAGACCAATGCCGAGCATCAGGCATGGGGCCAGAATAAGTAAGGCATTACCGCCAATGAGCCGAGCCGTTTCATAAGCATGCAACCATCGATTGCTAAAACCTCCTGTGATAAAACAGCCCGAAGTCAACAGAAAAAAATAGCCGTAGGTTTGCGGCTTTACGCCTAGTGCATGTTGATATAAAAAAGGCGAGACAACGTAATATGCAGCACTCCCTGTGAAACTAATGCTTCCAGCGAGCATAAAGTACAAATATTGGCGATTTGAGAGGACTGCGCCATAACGGGATACAGCCATTTTCAAAATAGGCTGATTTTCCTTGCTGACAGGCCTTGTCTCCCGCAGCCATAACCAGGTGATCAGCCAGAAAAGCGCCGAGTAGAGAGCAAGGAAATAAAAATTAGCGCGCCAGTTAAAATAGGCCTGCAAATACCCACCCAAAGTTGGAGAAAGCATGACGCCGAGTGAGGCCGCAACGGATGTATAAGAGAGAGCAGCAGTGAGTTTTTTGCCTGTGAATACGTCATTAACCGCAGCACGCGCTAAAGCAGTAATGCCCCCTGCCCCTATGCCCTCAAGTGCGCGAGCCACCAGGAGCGTTTCAATATTGGGTGCCAATGCACTGATTAAGGTAAAAATAGCATAAAGGCCACAGCCCAGCAGAATAATAGGTCTTCGTCCAAAATGATCTGACAGCGGTCCATAAATAAGCTGAGAGAGTCCAAAAGTCAGCATGTAGAGAGTAAGAGTCAGTTCGGTATTTTGCGATGTGGTGTGTAAATCTTGGCTGATTTCTGGCATGGAAGGGAGATAAATCACCATAGCAAGCGAACCAATACTTACTAGTCCGCAGAGGAATAAGTTGAGGCGGGACTCATTTTGGGAGGACATGGGGGCTCGCTAGATCATTTTCATCTTGTAGATTATCATATAGGAAGACGTTCTCTCACGCAAAAAGCGAGAGATGATGCCTCTTGGTCATTGAAGCGGTAAGGAGGATAGGCAATGATGATCGCAGCATGGGTGATTTTAAGGGTGATTTATGCGGGGTTTTTTCTTTATCCACTTAAGGATTTATTGAAAGATTGGCCTGCTACTAAAAATATGGTGGCGATTTTAGTGCCTATTCCTGCTTTGGTCTCGCTTTGTGCACTTGCTATGGTGGGCGTGATGACGATAGGCGCATTAATGATTTTATTAGGGGTTTACGCGCGTTGGGCTGGATTCATGCTGCTATTTTACTGTTTATTTGGTGTGGTCGTGCATTATCGGCTTGCGGCCCAGGCAAGGCAGCTTAAGCTGACCCCCACAGCCTTACCTGCAGATCAACACTGTTTGCAGCAGGCAGTGAATCTAGCAGTCCTCGGTCATCTGACTTCGGGACAAAAAAATATCATTTTGGCTGCAGTGGCGTGTTTTTTTATGTTGCTTGGTTCGGGGCCTTGGAGCTTGATCTGATGGTTTGTGCAAAAAAACGGGATGCTGCATTTCGTAGGCGCTACAGTAGGCGCGACAACAGTAGACCAGTCGTGAAACTTGTGGTATGATTCCCCGCTCATGTCAGGAGGGGTGTCCGAGTGGTTGAAGGAGCACGCCTGGAAAGCGTGTATACGTCAAAAGCGTATCAAGGGTTCGAATCCCTTTCCCTCCGCCATCTCATGCAATCGAGATCATTCACTAACCATTTAAAATGGAGGAATGCATCTTGCAAACACCGAAAATACTCGATATTATCATTACAGGAGCATTTGACAGCTCCGGGACTGACCAAACTTTTTGGGGGCCTTATTGGGGGCTTCGGAAAGGGGTCAAATTCAGGAGGCCCCCACTATGAGTCTCAATGATCTGATCTGTAAGAACGCCAAGCCTAAAGAGAAGGCACATCAACTCCCGGACAGCGAAGCCTTATATCTACTTGTTAAACCCAACGGCACTCGATCTTGGTGCATGAAATATCGCTTTGCTGGAAAAGAGCGCAAGCTTTCTATTGGCCTTTATCCAGCGATTAGCCTTTCAGAAGCGCGCGACAAACGCGGCGAAGCAAGAAAGCTACTTGAGGCAGACATAGATCCATCTCAAATGAAAAAACAAGAAAAGCGCATGCTTGTAGTCAGGGAGCAAAACAGCTTTGAAGCTGTCGCGCGCGAATGGCACGAGAACAATAAGCACCAATGGACAGAAGATCATGCTCAAGCGATTTTGCATCGCCTAGAACATGATATTTTTTCCGAAATAGGCAACCGCCCTATTGCTGAAATTAAAGCGCTAGAACTGCTCGATGCCTTCAAAAAAATCGAAAAGCGTGGCGCTCATGAACTCGCTCACCGAACCTTGCAATACTGCACCCGTATTTTTAGGTATGCAGTGCTCACCGCCCGGGCAGAGCACAACCCCGCAGCTGATTTGATTGATGCACTAAAGCCCGCTGTTCACACTCATTTTAAGGCGCTAGATGTAAAAGACCTCCCTGCCTTTATGAAGTGCCTTGAGAACAACGAGGCGCGTCTATTTAAGCTTACACGCCTAGCCGTCAAAATGCTTCTCCTCACATTTGTGAGAACAGGCGAATTGATCTACGCAAGATGGGAAGAAATCGACGAGGACGGGGCCACCTGGTACATTCCTGCCGAGCGCATGAAAAAACGCCGCCCGCACATTGTCCCACTATCCAAGCAAGTCTTAGGAATCCTAAAAGAACTAAAGGAGTATAGGGGCGAATCTGGCTTTCTTTTTCCAAGCCAAGTCAAACACAATGCCACCATGAGCAACAATACCGTGCTGGGCGCCATTAAGCGAATGGGCTACAAGGGGAAAACGACGGGTCATGGTTTCAGGGCCTTGGCGATGACAGCTTTGAAAGAAAGGCTGAATTATCGCCATGAGGTGATTGATCGCCAATTGGCGCATGCTCACAAAAATAAAATTGTGGCGGCTTATGATCGGGCGGAGTTTTTAGATGAGAGACGAAAACTGATGCAGGATTGGGCTGATTTTGTTGATATGCAAAGGGCGCTTGCTGACCTCAAAAAATCCCCTTAATTTGCAGCACCACTTAAACAAAGAGCCCTAAAAAGGGCTCTTTTGTTTTCAATTATCGGCAATAATCCTTTTAGGCGGCGCATTCTCAAGCCATGCCTGGACTTCATCATAAAACCAGCCTACGGCTCGCCCCCCTAGATTACGCCGCATTGGAAAAACACCATCCTGCTCACGTCGCCAGATAGAAGTTTCACTGAGGCCCGTCAACTCCTTGACTGCTTTCATTCTAATTACTCGATGTGCCAACATGTTATTTTCCTCCTTTTGCTTTGTAGTCTTCATTATCGCGAGCCAATTTGACCCAAATTTTACGATTACCGAATTGTGAGCCAGTGAGCTTTAAGGCCTCATCAGCTTCAGCCTCGTTCGACATCTCAACAAAACCAAAGCCGCGACTGAGGTCAGTTTCTTTGCTTTTGATGATTTTGACATAGACGACTTTTCCGGCTTGTTCAAAATATTCCTTGAGATCGAGTTCGGTTGCGCCATAAGGGAGGGAACCAACGAATACGCGTGCTGTCATGATAATTGCTCCTATTTGTGGTGTGATGGGTTTTGGGGTTTTAACGCTAAAGGTGACGCTCAGGCTTCTTTCTCAATAGCGCCCTTAGGGTGAATAAGGGTGTATCGTAAATAT
Organism: Pseudomonadota bacterium; assembly: GCA_021848625.1. GTDB lineage: Bacteria > Pseudomonadota > Gammaproteobacteria > Francisellales > CACEW01 > JAJZUD01. Next base: position 23,694 of record JAJZUD010000017.1, on the reverse strand, counting down.
CGACTTTGACCTTATGATGCAAAGCCAATTCAATCAAGGCGCTGCGGTAGGCATAGACAAACAGCGCCTTAAAATCGCCCTCCATCGCTATGCCGCGATTTTCCTTTAGTAGCGCTCTGATTTGCTGAGATGCGGACTGATGCTCAACTTCCAGGGCGCGTGGATTTAACTTTTTGACCTTGTAGTGCTGCGCCAAGCGACAAAAGCAGGCTCGGGTCAGATATTGATGAAACTCGAACAGCAAAACGTCGTATAGTTTTTTGTAGTCCAGACACATCATCAATTTGATTGGGCCGCTGCGGTTGAATGCATGGGTTTGTGAGCCCATGGATTGCATCGCAAAATAGGCATCAGCGCTTTTCAGCCATAGGTAATAACGCTTTTCTCTCAGATTGCGATAATAGGCCTCTGCGCAGGTTTGCCCGATGAGACTTTGAGCAAATTGATTCTGCGGTGGAATGATATGGGCCCGCTCGCTGCCTTCCTCCAAGAACATGCGGAAGGATTCAGCGCGTTTGAGCCAGATCTTGCTATTGGGACGCAATCTTACTTTTTTTACTGCACTCATTTTTGACTCCTCGATGTATGATCTAGTTTTCCAATGGATTACGGTCATAACGGCCTTTAAATAAGGGGTCGCTGAGGTAATACACTTTTTCGCAATCGATGGGACGTACGCCTTGAATAAAGACGATTTGCTTGTGAACAGGCATTTCGCGCACTTCGTTGTACTTAATCAAATCGGCGCCGGATTCCTGCACGCTGACTGATGCATTTTGCGATTGGCCGCCACTTTTGGAACCACTTTGGCCTCTGCTCTCCGAATTGCTACTGGTGATATAGGTTTTACGACCACCGAGCCTACAGATCCACCGGATGGTTTCATCATCGCCAATCCCAAAGAACTGCATCAGTCTCGCACTCATGAACAGATTGCCTTTATCGCCATAGGCCTGAATTTGGCTGATATCCTGAAATACTGCCCAGAATTTGGCGTTATAGGCGCGCATGATAGGCAACATATTCACAACGTCTTCACAGGGGCCCAATTGTCCTAACTCGTCGAACAGGAACAAAATGGCTTCTTTGGAGACTTCAGCACGTGGACTCTGTACCAATAAATTGCGCACACAGGATAAGATCATGCGGAAGACTCGGCCTTTTTCTTGCGGGTCGCTATCTGGCATGCAGACGTACACATCCATTTTGCCTCGGATTAGATCTTTGAGGTCAAACGTGGTTTCAGAAACGAGATCCCGCAGATTCACATCTGATAGCCAACTCAATTGCTGCCCTGTGGTGGTCAAAATACTGCCGAGCTCTTCTTTGGCTGCACTTAAAACCCTGGCACCTGCTGATCTAGCGCGTAATAGCGTAGTAGAGTCACGCATCTCAGCTAAAAGGCTTTTGATGCTGGCTTTGCTGCCATCAAGGATATCATGCACCATGATCAGCGTGGGGTTTTCGCGTGTTGCCATTACCCATTCAATCAGGCCCATTAACAGCGTTTCAGCAATCCCCAGGAAGTGATCACCTTTCTGACTTTTGGCGTCTCTGACCATTAAGCTTTTAACCAGGGCTGAAATAGCTGCATCGCGCTCTTTGATATCCTTTGGAATTGCATCCAGTGGGTTTAAGCGATAGACCTTCGTTGTGAGGTACGCGGGTTTATTTGCCAAAAACTCCGGCGTTTTAGTGATACTGTACGGATCAAGCATGGCAATTTCATGACCAAACACTTCACAACGATGGCGTGCCGTCACGGCCCATAATTCACCTTTGCAATCATAAATAAACATGGGACGCTTTTGTGTCAACAATGTTGGAATCACGACACCAGCAGTTTTACCGCCGCCCGTATAAGATATGATGGTACGGTTGCAAATGGGATAGCGTAAAAACTTCCCACTTGCATCTTTACCAAATAATACCCCCTTGTCATCGCTTTTGGCGTATGCGCCGATGTCTTTGAGGTCATATTTATCGGCATAGGCTGCTGTGCCGTGCTCTCCAGAAGTTTGATCCTGGCGATTCAGATAAAAGCCTTTTATGCCAAAAGAGATTATCGCTAAAAAGGCTGGAATAGCATACAACTCGCCATATTCACCGAAATATCCTTTGAGCATATTACACAATGCACCAAGACCTAAATGAGATTGCTGCGTATAAAAAACCAGCGTCATAAAGTCGAGGCCGAAGAACAAAGCCACAACGGTCAGCGCTGAGATCCCCATTGCCGCCAGGGTCGCCCCGAACATCATTTTTTTACGCTTCTTTTGGCTGGCTACATACGCACACCCTGCGGCAGCCAGACTGAACGCCCCATACATTAAAAACATGCTGAGCTGATAGCCAAAGCCATCAGGCAAAAAGTTATTATTTGCATGGATATAATGCTCGTAATTGTACAGACGAGTGCCAGAGGTTAAGAGAATCGCCAAAACAACCAGCCCTAAAAAAGCACTGGATGCTTTGCTGCGCTCCCGAGGCGAATAGGATTTATTAGCCCCTTCCCCTACCCAGGCAGAAAATAGGTTGCCCTTTCTTCTGCTTTGGTTTTGGTTGTTTGGTTTTTTCATAATGAGTTACTCCTTGGCTAATGAATGGGTGGTGGTACTTTGGGTATGAGCGGCCAGCGCTGCACCGTAAAATAGCGTGGTAGGATAGCTATCACTTAAAAGCGATTCCTCGTCAGCATCCTGGTTTTTCCAGGAATCCAAGAGGTTTTTTAAGACATATCTGGCATGCGCATCACCATCGATGGATTCAGAATCAGAACCAGAGGCAGCAATTGAGGTCTCTTCTCTCGCGCAGGCTTGATACACTTTCCGAATCAGGACACCTGTTGCTGACAAAATGAAGCCTGCTCCCATGCCCAATAAGCCCGCATATAACACATCCAAACTTGACTCTTCTGCCCATTCTTTCGCAATTCCTGCTCCAGCCGAGGCTAAAAGACCACCTGTAAGGGTGCTGACTGCGATCATTTGTAGGTTATTCATTGCCTTGTCCTCCGTTGCTGTTATAGGGGCCGCTGAAAGGAATATCGCGGGTTACGAGCACATTGAAATTATCGCCAGGGCGAATGTTCAAAGTGGGCTGAATATTGAGGTTTTGCTGAATCATCTGGGTTGCAGTTTGACTCAACTCTTGCCCCATCGCCCCTGCAATAATTTGCTGATTGCTGGGTGATGCGCCATTGACGCTACTGGTTTGCGGCTGCGATAGCTGCATTCCTGCACTGAACACACTCATCAGTAAGGCTGAGCCAAAAATCCTGATGTAGTGGTTATCCACTTGATCATGCAGACCTGCAAAACCGCTTAAATCAGCGCCAGGCATCCCCTGAAGATCAAGTGATTGATCATTCGGGAAGATGATTCTTGACCAGACAATCAAAACACGGCTTTGACCGTATGCCACTTGAGAATCATATTGACCCACCAAGCGAGCACCTTGGGGAATCAAAACGTTATTGCCTGTGCTGGAGTCGTAGACGTTTTGAGATACGATCGCCTGAATTTGGCCTGGTAGATCTGAGTTAATTCCCGTGATTAAAGTCGCGGGAATGACTGAGCCTGCCATCACCATATAAGGCGATGCTGGGTTTTGGACTCCGCCTTGCAGGGTGCTTTGACTTGGAGATTGGGCACTCTGTAGGAAAGCGTTTTTTTCACCCTGCATATTTTGATTATCAGAGGCCGCAGCAGGTGCCACTTGAGGTGCAGCAGCGGAATTGACAGGGTTCATTGCAGGCTGAGCGGGTGCATTTTGGGATGATCCACTGTTGCCTGTTTGAAACCCATCAGGTGTTAAACCGCTCTGCATGCCATTTTGAACAGCTTGCTGATAAGGTGTCTGTTGCTGACCGCTGCCACCGCCAAAGCCACCAAAACTTGAACCTTGACTGGAACTGCTTTGGTTTTGCGTCACCGTGGACAGATTGCCTGGCACATTGGCCTGTTGTACTGTGACTGGCTGTGCTGCGGCTTGTTGTGGCGCAACCGCTCCAGCTGGTATTGGCAAGTTTGCAGTGGCTGAGCCCTCTGGCGTCCCTTGAAGCGGTGTACTGGCTGATCCATACGCCTGAACCCGCAGGGATGTCACGAGACCATCACCTTGCTGTTGCTGTTTACCCAATGATGAAGAGCTGATATTCATTGAGTCGGCTGATGTTGGGCTGGCAGTCTCCACCTTGGGCGATAAATGAAATATCGCCCATATGATGTAAATCCCGAGTCCAGCACCTGCCAACAAAATAATGTTTTTGCCGCGCTTGTTGATGCGTGTGCCTGTCGGCGGTGTCGGCAAAATACTTTCATCTTGGGTCTCAGTCGCAGGCTCTTCAATCTGAGCTGGCCTTTGTTCTTCAAGAATTAAGTCTTGAAGACTGATATCTTTGTAATCTTTCGTCATGATTTCTGCTCCTATTTTATTGGGGGTTAAAACCAGGAATGGTCGAGATTTTTATTGGTGATGACGACTTTGGTTTGATCCATCCCCACGCCGGATACCAATACCGCCTTTGTGAAGATCTGATCGACGACATAATCAACGGTGCCGTCGCTCTCCGTTTTTTTGCGGAAATTCACCAGTTGGTTTTCGCCATGATTCAAAACAAACAAGACAGGTAAAACGCTGCTTTGCACTGTGCTGGGGAATTGAATAATGGTGTGGGTGCCATCGTCAAAAACGCGAACAGGCTTCCAGCTTGGGCTATCCCCTGAAATGGCATAGTTAAAACTGACCTGATTTAGGCTGATGTTCGTGCTGCTGTTGACCGCACTCACCACGTTTTGACTTTGCTGATTCTGCTCCTTTAAAGCCTGTTCTGTTGCGGCTTGAATCGACGAATCGGTGTCGCTTGGATAGTAAAACACTGCTTGACGTACATAGTTGGTGCTGGAGGTCAAAAGTGCAATGTTATAAATCCGCTTATCGGTCGTGATAACAAGATTTGTCGCAAGGTTTGCTGTCTTGGGTTTGATAACCAATAACTCTGCACCATCAGGCCAAGTTCCACCGACCAACATGGTTTTGATATCCCAATTGGCAGTATCTCCCATGGATAAATCCTTGATGAGCTCTCCCTCTTGAAATAAGACGGTGCAAATATGCAAGGGTTCGCAAGCAAGATAGATTTGCTGTGAGGGATCATAGGCAAACCCTTCAAAGCCATTGGTGCTAACATTGGGGGCCTTTCCTGTTTTTTGGTAGCTTTGGTAGGCTGCCACCAAGTCAGGATTGCTGCCATAGTTGAAGCTTGCATCAATCGCATCAGGCGTTTGAACAGGTACGGCCACTGTCTTGGTAATGACTTCAGTTGCTGGCGCAAAAGTTTGATGGGCTGGATTGCTTGCGCATCCTACCAATGCAACGCTGATACCAAGCACTAACAAGGTTTTCTGGATGTTTTTTACTTTTTGTATCTTCATGGTGTTATCTCCTATAGGTGGTGGGGGTTAGATTTGTTGAGTCCAGGTGATGTTTGTAATGTAGATGCCCAAGGGGTTGTACTTGATATCTTTGACATCGCCGATTTTGTAGGTGATTTCCCCTATAAAATTCTTTTGACTAACAGGTTGATCACTTAAGGTTGTGGTAGTTTCCTGCCACGCGATTTCGTAAGTGTTCGCCGTCCGTGGAATTTCATACTGGACTTGAATCGTGACCTTTTGGTTTTTACCCAAGATCAGCGGATTATTTTGCTGGTAGTAATTGCTCAGCGTGGTGAAGGCATCGCCTGTCGTCAGTGCTTGTGCGGCGTAAATGTCATCCTGATCTACATCAGGATCACCCGTGACCCCGCGTGAATACAGCATGAATTTGTAGAGCACACCTTCGATTGCGCTTTGCGGAATATCACTGCTGCTAAAGCTCTGAGCTTGCATTCCTGTAATGACTTGACCGTTGCTGGTCACCTGCACAATGTAGGGCTGGATTTTTGACTGACTGGCGACGTGCCAGCAAATCAATCCCAGTCCTAAAATCACTGCGCAGAGGCAAGCCAATAGACGATGACTGTTTTCGAGTTGTGTTGCCGTACTCCCATAAAGCTCATCCCAAGCCATACGGCCTTTGACATACGGACTGTCTTTGTCAATATCCTTGACGATCGCCGCATCGGCTTTGGGTTGATTCTTCATGACATAGCGCCCTAGATTTAGTTTTTCCAGGATGCTTTTTATCTTTAGTTTGTGGTTCATAGCGCTATCTCCTTTGGTTGTTAATTGGTTGCTGTAAATAAATCACTTTGACCTTTACGATTCGCTGACTCTGGCCCTGGTAGATGGATCACTGAAGGCGTGATGAGACTGCCTCCACTTTTTCCACCTCCGCCAGGGGATAGATCTGATATTCCGCCACTGCCTGAATGGCTGCTGCCAAAATGGGTCAACATACTTGAGGCAAGACTTGATGATTGATTGCCAATGCCTTGCACACTGCTCGCCGCGCCATCAAGACCGCTGTTGCTTCCATTGTTCATAAAGCTAGACATTTTGCCGTGCAACCAATTGGCACTATCTCCTGTGGCGTGAACCGCAGTTTTGGCTAAAGACATTGCCTCCATTCCCATCGAAACGCCTGCGATAGTTTTAGCAACGCTGCCTGTTGCTGCACCCGCTATACTGTCTGTATGACTGACTGCAAAAGAATGAGAGGCCGCTGAGGCGATTTTGGAGGGAACGCTTTTTACAATCAGGTAATAAATGATTGAGCCCACCGCAACACCGAGATAGGTCGACCAGTCTTTTGCTTGAGTGGCCTGACTGATCAATTGCGCCCAATCACTGCCCAACTGCACGCCGATCGCAATCATGACGTATAGCATCATGAGTTTTATGCCGACAGCCACCGTCATCCCGATATATTCACGTGCCATCGGGAGGGTATAGCTGGTTGCACCAAAGGCGATGAATAGCGCGCTGACAGCCACTAAAAAATAGCTCTCAATCAAGGTGATCATGAGTTCCGCTGCGATCAGGCCGTAACAAACCACGACAGCAATACAGCAGAAGACACCGAAGAATGAAAACGCGATATCCGTCAGCACTCCCCAACCGTTAAAACTTTGTAGGATGGCGCTTGCGATGGCTAAACCTTCGCTCACTACACTCGACGGATCAAGACTGGTAATCGTTGAGCCCGCAACTCCCAATTGTGAAAAGGAATTAAACAGCTTAGGAAGCAATGTCCCCGCGTTGGTCATTAGGTAGTAGAGAACCGCAAGCAGCACAATATTTTTGATGGAATGAACCATCATCGTCACTGCGTTGCCTTCGCCTGTTAGAATGACCTTGCTCAACTTTAAAGTGAGCTGAATCACCAACAGGATCACCATGAGTGTCATTCCGGCAGCTTCTACCTGACTAAACCAGTGCTGGGTCGCCTGAAGGTACTCATTAGTCATCGTGTCAAAGATTTGCATTTGCATGATGTTCTCCTACTGGCCAAAGGGTTGCATGGGGCCAAAACCGTTTTGGTTTTGATATTGCGGATAAGTGCTATTCATACCGTTGATGAGGTCGTTATCCTCACTCTGTGCGGCCTGATCCTTTTGCACCTGGTACGCCATATAACTGTTTTGGCTGTTGATCTGTGTCATTTCCAGCTGGCGCAATTCTTCCATTTGGTTAACGGCCTCCCCTGCAAGCATGTTGCCGACTTGAACCGCCTGCAATTGACCTGTTGGGTTACTTGCCAAGCCCCTGAGCGAATTGATAGTCTGTTCTTCAGTGGCAAAATCTGAGGCCTGGAGCGAAATGGAATCCAATGCCCCGCGAACCGTATCCAAGGTGCTAGTTGACCAATTTTGATAGGACTGCTGATAGTTTTGCGGAGATTGATACCCTGGATAGAGCGCTCTAAATGACGAGTCCATATTTTGCATGGAATATGCCAAAGACTGCCCTGTCTGAATCGCACTACCCAAATTCGCCAGTGTTTGTGACATATCCTGCCAGGTAAAACTTCCAAAATTTTTGATGTTTTGGAGTTGGAGCTGATATTGCTGCAATTGGGTTTGATAGGCCTGAACCTGCTGCAAAACCATTTGAGTGGTTTGCAGTGCAGTCACCGCATTGCGTCCAAAATTGGCGGGGTCAAACACCAAAAACGCCTCCGCATTCTCGACGCATCCAAAAAGGATGAGCGCCGAGAGAACGACTGTTATTTTTTTACGCATGATTCACCTCCGCGTAATGTTGATTGAAGTGGGTGCTCCAAGTGGTGAGGCCTCTTTGTTCTAACCAGGCTGAGATCCAATTGCGATTGCTGCGGTCATAGACTTCCATAAAGGCGGCGATATCCTCTTTTTTGGAAATCCCAATAAATGCCAGCGTTAGCTCACCTAATCCCAACGTGATGAGGCGCTTGTCATTGGGGTACATGACGTAATAATCGCGTTTAGGTTTAGCACTGCCGATGATGTCAATTTGGCGATCATTGAGGCCGCAGAATTGATACATGGCCTTAGATTCATCAGTCATGGCATCGTTCGGCAAATAGATCTTCGTCTTGCAGGATTCGAGCAATACAGAGCTGATCGCAGATTTCGCCGCATCTTGTAAAGACTGAGTTGCAATCACAATGGATACGTTGAATTTGCGCAGCGTTTTGAACCAATCCTTCAGCTTTTTGGCAAAGTAGGGATTGTCCAAGTACAGCCAACCCTCATCGAGCACCAATAACGCGGGATGACGCTTTTTAAATTGGCGGTACAAAACACGGAACAGATAGTCGATCACAGGTAGATAAAACGCCTCCTTCTGATCCAATAACCAGCCCATTTCAAAGGCCATCAGCGAGCTCATATTGATTTGATCTTCCGTTGCATTGATCAATGAGCTCATCGCCTCAGACTCTGTATAGACGTGAAGGACACTGCGCATTTCGGCATCCTGAATCAGATCGGTTAGACCCTGTAGATTCCAGGTGTTTCTGTTGGAATCTTTCAGGTTGTTGAGGGCATCTCTGATTTCGGCTTTTTGTTCAGGGGTGGGTGCCTGGCCCTGCAGAATCAGGAGATCTTCGATAAAACCTAAAGTCCAATCGAATTCCTCTGGATCATCAATATGGGATAATGGCGCGAGGCTGATGCTGTGATTTTGGCCCACATCGTAATAATCGCCACCCAAAGACAGGGTGACCACTTTGTTGGAATTGTCCTTGTCAAACACATAAACGTGTGAGTCCCTGTATTTGCGGTGTTGGGCAATCAGCAAGCCCAGAAAAGTGGATTTACCGGAGCCTGTGGGGCCGATAATCATTGTATGACCTAGATCTCCCACATGAATGTTGAATCTAAACGGTGTTGCACCTTGTGTGGCCGAGTAGAATAACGGTGGAGACTCTTCAGGATAGAATGGGCAGGGACAGAATTGCTCACCCTGATAAATGGCGCTAACTGGTGCCATGCAGGAAAGTTCATAGGAATTTAGCAATACCTTGCGAATATTGCGCTCCCCGTGACCTGGCAGCGAACCCAAAAAGGCATCGATGCAGTTATAGTCCTCATCCTTCACCATAAAGCCCAACTGCTGAAGGCCGCGCGAAACCATGCGCACTTCCTCTTCCAGCTTATTGGCATCGTCATTCATCAGTACGATGACATTGGTGACATAGCCAAAACGCACCACGCCTGAAGAATTGAGGTTTTTAGCGCGATCAATTTGAGCCACCATGTCAGCAGCATCCCCATTTTCAAGCGTGGGTTGGCCGCCGAACGCCTGGCGGGCAATGCCTTTAAATCCCAATGCCTTTTGATACCAACCGCGTCCAATGGCTTTGAGTTTTTCCTCTGCGCCAGCTTGTGATAATGGGATAAAGCGCAGTGACCAGCGATAGACCATGGGCATGCTGTTCAAAAACTCCATCACTGTGGGATAAACTTCGGAGGGATATTCGGAAACATTAATCACGCGGATATGTTTATTGCCGATTCTAGGTCTGATCCCACCCACAAAATTTTCGTGACTGAGATAAGAGTCTAGGAATAATGCGACAGGTGGCACCTGAACGGATTGGCTTTGACCCGTCAGGCAATAGTGCATATAGGTCAGCAAATTTTTACCCGTCAGACGATCCACTCGCAGATATTTGGTCAGGACATCCATCGCGGCTGAGATTTTTTCCTCAAAACGTTTATGCAGATCATTGATGGTGACGTCTTTAATCGGTTGATCCGATTCCATAAAAAAGCGCTTGATCGATGACTTCAACTGACGATCTGGCAAATAGGTCAGAGTCAGATAAGTCAAAGTATCAAAATGTACGCCTTCGGTTTGATATTGCGAACGGCGTTCATCTTCAATCAGCGCAGATACTGGATCAGGGAAGCTTTGTCCTGACAGATATTCGTTGGATTGCAGACGGATGAGATTGAATTCGACCATCCAGCCTGAATCCAGCATTTTTAGAGCATGATTCAGAGTTAAGACGATTTGATCTAATTCGCTATCCGTCGATGATTCGACATCGGGGCCACGATAGGCAAAGACCGCCATGAAGGCACCATCTTTCATCAGAATGGTGCCTGGCTCGAAATACATCAGATAACCCAGTAATTCATTCAATCCGACCTGCTCGCCTTTTTTGTGAAGTGCTGTTCGGGTTTTGCTGGTTTTAACCAAGGGCCGAAATAAGGCCCTGGCGATTTGTGTTATTTGGTTTATGGGGTTAGTCATAAGTCATTCTCCTTGGGTTAGACTGCGGGGATGGACGTAATTTTTTGGGCGCTGACTCTGGCTCTGGCAAAACTGACGGGTTGATAAAATCCCTTATAACGAAAGTGATTGGCTAAGACCTTCACAATTTTTGGATCTTTCTTGAATCCCCACACAGCAATCGCATGAAAGAAGCAAAAAACTAAAGGCCCAGCCAATACATAGGGGAAGCTAAAGCGAGTGACATAAATCATCAGCAACGCAATCAGTCCATACAGACAGAGGGGCGCTTTATCGACGCCAAAAAACAGCATCTCCCGTGATAGCGCCCGATTGATCGACATTTTGGTTCCGCGCATGATTTGAGCCCTCCTTAAATCATTGCGCCAGTGATACCAGGCACCATCATGATCAAGCTGGGTGCAGATAAAACCAGGCCGCCGCCAATCAGCGCGCTGACTACTTGCTTCATGCCGACGTCATGGCCCTTAAAGACCCAGAAAAAGCCTGCTGCCATAATGCCGATTGCGGTGATGATCATGATCGGTGGGCCCTGCAACTCCATCATGATGTTGTAAAGCGCTCCGGTGAATTGATAGCCGTCCGCCTTTGCCGCAAAGCAGAAATTGCTTGAAAGCAGCAGAGACATTGACCAGATTGCCTTTGGAATCAAATTGGCGATCCGATTTAAGAGGGTGATTTTTTTGGTATTCATAATTCGATACTCCTGTGTTGTGGATGGGATTTTTTTTAATACAAATTGTTTAAACGGCATGGCGAATCCTCCCCATGGCGTTCAATTGCTTAAGATTGCCTTTGAGTGAATCCATCAAAAACGCATCTGAAAAATCCTTCTCTGGGACACATTGCTGAATACGCAAGCGTAAAAGCAGCGTGGCCTCCAGTAGTGATACGATTTTGTGAGTGTTCAGCTCCCAAGCCATTAATAAATCGTCTTGGTTGGCGTCTCTGTTGTAGTCCATTTGTGGTCTCCTTGGTTGGTGGTTGGGTTAATTAAGTTCTTTGAATGAAAATTTCTGGGTCAGAGGGTCATAACCCTCCAGGCTCGAAATGTTTTTGACTCTGCGCTCAAGGGTGAAATTGTTACGCTCAATGGCGACGATCAGATCAATCGTTTCCAGCAGCAGAGAGATCGGCTTTTCAACACCTGCCTCCTCAGCCAGCGATAAACAGCGCTGAACGGCTGAGTGCGTATCATTGGCATGAACGGTAGCAATACCGCCAGGACAGCCCGTATTCCAAGCTTTCATTAAATCCAGCATGGCTTTATCGCGGACTTCACCAATCAGAATGCGGTCAGGTCTGGAGCGCATCGCGACAAAGATCAGCTTTTGCAGATCGACGGGATTTTTGATGATGCGATTTGTCACCATCTGCACCACATTTTTGGCTGAACATTGCAGCTCGGGTACATCCTCCAGAATCAACAGCCGCTCCGACTCAGGTGCGATTTTTGTGAGCTCGTAAATACAGGCGTTCACAAAGGTGGTTTTACCTGTGCCTGGCCCACCGCAGACCAGGATATTTTTGCGCTCTGCAATTGCCTGACGGATGACCCTGGCTTGTTCGGTTGTCAATGCGCCTTTGCGAATGTAGTCATCGAAGGTATAGACCGCCTCCGCTTTTTTACGAATCGTAAAGCTGGGGCGCTTGACCAAGGGCGGCAAGACTCCCTCAAAGCGCGAGTGATCGATGGGAAATTCGCACTCTAAAATCGGATTGTCATAATTGACCTCCGCCTCAACAATCCCCGCAATCTTACGGATGATGCGTTCCGCCTGACCTGGCGAGATTTCACCTGCCTGAATGACACCACTTTGACGATGCTCAATCCACAAAATACTGTCTGGATTTAGCATCAACTCCGTCACCAGAGAATCACGCAGCGGGCTGAGAATAATCTCCCCACAGGCTTCCTCAAGCTGTTTGATACGAGCGGTCAGATTGTTCATCATACAAACCGCCGATCATCGTTAAAATCCAATGCACTAAGCGCATTTAGCTCATCTAGTTCTAAAAAATCTTTTCTGCGACGGATGGATTTTTGGAAAGTTTGCACACGTTCCTCCATCATTAGGGCTTCATCCGTTGCAGAAAAGTCGGTTGCATCAACCCCCAGGAAGTCAAAGCACTCCCCAAAGCCTGATAAATTCATAGTGCATTCAAGTTCATATTTGTTCATGATCGTCTCCATAAATAATTTTGTTCGACAACCACAACTTTAAAATATTTCTAATACAGGTCGTAAGCACCTAAAACTAAAGCATTTTCTGCTTGCACTTGCAGGGGGTAGAAAAAACTGATCGTTCTCCGAACATGATCAAAGCCTGATGGATAAAGGCTTACAGCGAAAAGTGATTTTTAATATTTTTTGATGGCGCAAAAATTTGTGTCAGTTTTTGCATTTTTGGAGTTTTTTTGGGGGGAGTTTCAGGTTGATTATTTGGGTTATTTTTTATAATTTGGTCGAAACAAGAGCAGTAAGGCGTTCATGATCATCTTTGATTCATGATCATTTTCTGGAATAATTGAACCCTGATTTTATCCGAGGATGCCAAACTAAAAGGAGACCTCATGCCCACTCTTTTAATTCGAAAAGCGACCGACCAAGATTTTGAAGGAGTGTGGGATATCTTTCATCAAGTGATCAACGCAGGTGACACTTACACTTATGCGCCTGATACCACTAAAGAAGAGGCTTATTCGCTTTGGATGCCCCCACAAAAAGAAACCTATGTCGCACTCATCAACGAAACCATTGTCGGCACCTATTTTATCAGGGCCAATCAACCTTGCCTGGGCGCTCACATTGCCAATGCAGCTTATATGGTTCATCCAGATTATCGCAATCATGGAATTGGCAAAAAAATGGCTCTCCATTCTATTGAAGAAGCTAAAGCCACAGGGTTTAGTGCAATGCAGTTTAATATCGTTGTCAGTACGAATGAGTCTGCCGTTCATTTGTGGAAAAAAGTGGGTTTCAGCATCATTGGCACCACACCCAAGGGGTTTAAGCATTTGTCCAAAGGCTTTGTAGATACCTACATCATGTATCGACCAATAATTGATTCAGAAGTTTGATTCCATTACGCCTCGCAATTAAAAAGTCTGATTGAAAAGTAGCAAAAAACAAAGTATAATATAATTATTTTTTCACACTATTAAAATGAGAGACTAACATGTACTCAAAAATGATCAAGCATCCCATTACAGCCACTTTAGCCTTAGGAGCAGTCAGTTTCCTTGGATATCAGCATGGCCAAGCCACTGTCCATGATGCACTCAGAAAAACCCCTGGCAAAGTAGTCGCTGATGCAGCAAAAGGCATGGTCGATTTTAATAAAATCCTTGAATCAACCATTGTACAAGTCGCCAATCAATTACCCCTCAATATGGCAGGAATGAATGTCACTGATTACCTAAGCGAAGCCCCAACAAGACGCTCTATCGGTCTGCAAGTTTATTCTCGCCTGGCAGCAGGGGCAACTGTCATTGCGCTCAAACCCTCTGCATCTGGTGAAATGGAATTAGTCTTGATCAAACACAAACGAAGAAAAGGCAAATTGCTTCCCTCTGAAGGCTATGGAAAATGGGCCCCTTTGCTCAATACTCCCCTTCATTTTTCTGATCTGCCCGGCCCAGGAATGGATGCAGCTGAAGAGGCCGTTTTAAAATCTATTTCCGTTGCCACAGCTTACCCTGAAGCAGCAAAAAAATTCGAAGCCAAAGCTTATCCTTACGGTGAATTTGATGAAGATTATGTTGCAAATGCTCGTCGCGAATTAAAAGAAGAATTAGGCGTCACGCTTGATCCTCGCGCCTTTGAAAGAGTTCACGGCGCGACACGATACAATCCCCGCTATGGCCTGCATCAACACGATGAGACTTTTTTGGTCATCCTTCCCCAGGATACGCGTTTTGAACTTGACCCAGAAGAAGTGGAAAGCCTGCATTTGATTCCTCCCTCACACATTAGCGTGCAGGCTGATGGCAGTGGCAAAGTCATTGGTTTTGACGAGATCATCCCTGCGTGTAAAATGGAATTGATTCATCTTGCCCTATTGCGCCACGCTGAAAATACGATAGCTCGAGACAGCGAAGGACTGGTTCTGAATAGGGCTCAGCTTGAAAAGTATGCTAAATTATTTGACTTGCCGACCCCCACTTTTATCTTATTTGACAGAGAAGCGCCTAGCTCAATGGAAACCAGACGTACGCTCACCCTTGAGATTAGAGCAAGACTTCAAAGGGGGACTACTAAATCAGGCACACTGGTTTTTGGAAGACCGGAAATCTCTCATGGCATCAGCACGAAAGAAAGCCCGACTCCATAATCATAGGAGAGTTCATCGCCTGAAATGTTCTTTCCATCATGACCCACAACACTCCACTAAAATTTTCTGAATCAACGGCTGATTGGGAAACAGCACTTCAAAATGTCCATTCGGCCAGCTGGCAACTTGCGCAACGATGATGGTATTTTTTGCAGGAATCCACATCAGCGTACTGGTATAACCATCAATCACACCCGCATAATACCAAACTGTACCGAGACCTTTCATATCCAGAGAATAAATCCCCAAGCCATATTGCGCTCCTGCGGGCTTGGGAGGATTGGGCGGAACAGGCACGGTGATCATCAATTGATTGAGGCTGTCTTGATTCAAAACGATGCCTGGCGTCAATAAAGCGTATGTCCAAATCAGCAGGTCATGACTATTCATGACCATGCCGCCCGCTGGGCCATACAGTCCCGCATTGAAGTTCGTGACGTCGTGACCATCCCTGTAGGCATGTGCCATCTGCATCTCAACGGCTTTTGGATAAAATTCCGTACTATAAAAAGTGTGGTTGAGATGCAGCGGCTTGAAAAAGCGCTGCGTAAAAACCGTTTTAAGGGGCTGACCTGTCACTTTTTCAATGACTAATCCCAGTAAATAATAATCCGTATTGGAATAATGCCAGCCTTGACCTGGCGCAAAATAATCCGGCATCGCATAGGCGATATTGATGAAATCTTGTGGAGGAATCAACGCTTGAGGATTTTGTCTCACCATCGGTTTAAATTTTGGTGATTCCGTAAAATTGGGAATACCTCCCGTCATATTCAAAACTTGCTGCAAGGTGATCGATTTCCAGCGTGGATATTGTGGTAGATAATCACCCAATGGATCACTCAGTTTCAGCTTGCCTTCTTCCTGCAATTGAAGAATCGTCGCCGCAACAAAGGTTTTTGAGATACTGCCTACGCCGTATAGGGAATCAGCTGTTACGTGCGTTTTGCCTTGCAGAGTGGTTACCCCACTTGTATACGTCACCACCTTATCATTGCTGAGATTTTCTGTACTGATCATCACAGAAGTGACGTGGTTTTGAGTACGCCACGTATTCAAATCGCTTTGAAAATTAACCCCAGTCGCAAAGGCAAAATGTAGTGGGCATAATAGCCCCAGAATCATTCCGTAAATTTTCATATTGCCTCCAATCTCAAGGAAGCATCCATCATAGGGATAACACGCCCAAACAACAAGGCCTGCTCAGGATCATGGTCTTCCTGAGCAAAGTCACATTGGGCAAGCAAATAAAGGCTAAGGCCCGCATAGGCTAACATCATTGGCATTGCGATGGGGATTTCACACACTTGCAATGCGCCCAATGTGCTGGCTATTGCGCCACTCAACATGACTAAAAAGGCAAGAATGGCTGAACCCTTATTCAAAGCATTGGTTTCATCTCCATGGGTGCTGACAATATCCTGAACCCGATTAAACGATTCACTAGCAGAAGAAAGATCAAAGGCCAAATTTGAGGCAAAAAATAAGCTGGTATTATCTAAAATCAGTGCGGGGATGGCGAAGGCAATCGCAGTAGAGGTCGTGCATAAGGAAAAGATTCGGCCTTTATTTTGCCACAATGCAGCAGGCTCCCAATTGACGCCTGCGCCAAAAAATAAACTGGCGGCGCTAGTTAAAGACGATAATGCAATGGGTTGCTTGAAGGACGCAAAAACACTGAAGCCTGAAAAAAACATTTGGCAGAATGAAAGCAAAATAGCCGCACATCCCGTCATGATATTACGCCGTTTTTCAGGGCGACTCCAATGATCCACCAAGCGACCAGAAATATTGAATATTGCTGCAATCGGAGCTAACATAGTCGCAATATTATAATCTGAATGATTCAGCTTGGTCTCATCACTCAAAATAGATTTGATCGCAAAACCAACTGTTGCCAAGCTTGCGCCCTCGGAAATCAATCTGGGCCAGTTTTTCTTTAACATCAATGCATACGACATCTCACGCCTCCATTTTTTAAGTTTATGTTATTCTAAAAGAAAGTAGCTGAGACTTTCGCCTCAAAATTTTTAGGTGGAAATTGGGAATGAAAAAATAGGAAGCGCACCGATGCAAGCATTAAAGTGGAATGAAGTCCGTGATGATTTTCTGAGATATCAGCCCGAACTTACTCCAATCATTGATGCCCTTGCTCCTAACCATCAGTTGCCTTTTTATAAATTGGAATTGCCCTATGGTGCATTGCTGACTGATCAAGGTTGTCTACAGCATGGGCAAGATCAAGTACTTCCTGCAGGACTGATTACTCGTCATCAATGTGAAGTTTTTATGACCACCGCACAGCGAATTGTGCCATATATCCTGTTAAAGCCTGGAAATCTTTTTGGCTTTTCAACCGTTTTTAATCGGAGCTCTGGTTTGAGTTATCAGCCTGAACTCCCCAATATGATGAGCATTAGTGCTGGAGCTCGTTCTTTATTCTGTCTCAGCAAATTGAGTGATCGCCATAAAATTGCGCAATTATCCCGCACATTGGGCAGGACTTTGACCCCTGCTAAAACTTTCTATGATCATGGGCACCTGTTTCGCGAACTGGCAGCGCAGAATGCTTGGCGAGCAGAGATGATCTTATTTGGAAAAGAATGGCTCGCTTACCGTCATGACCCTGCCTTTGCTCCATTTTATCTGTATATGCTCCAGAATACGTTTAAGAATCAAGTCTTCCAGCGGGATTTTTTATCCTGGCAAGTTTTATTTGCAGATATTGCCGAAGCAAAATCACTCAAATACCAAACGTACACTTTGGATACGGTAAAGCATTTATTTGCCTTGGCAGCAGGTGTAGTGCCTGGCTTTGCACCTCAAATCGATGCAGAATTGGCACCGATTGGCTTTCTTAAACAAAGCCTGGAAGAGCACTATCAACTTGATCAAGAGGCTATCCTGATGGGGCCTGCTTATCTTGAAAACGGCCCCATTTATTATGCACTCGCCTATCCGACTCTGTTAGATTATTCTTTAAAACTCAGTGGTGGCAGCCAATTAAAAACCCTGACGCTTCTACCTCGTTTAATTCAACGACATCTTGAAAGCCTACACAGCCAACACAGAGCGCCGCAATGGGCTAAAAAAATGACGATGGATCAATTTCGTTTTTACCACAGTGATGCTGCTGAAAAAGATATTGCACCCCTGCAAACACTTTTAAAGACCGACCCTCGGTTTAATCAGAAAGCTAATCATAATGGCTGGCCCTGGCATTCTTTGTTTCTGAAAGGGCTGATTGGCATTTCTTAATTTTTGCGTCCTTTACAAACAAACCACAGCAGCCCCAAACCCTGTAATGCAATAATCACGCCAAACCCAATCGCATAATTATGACAGAGCCCCATGCCAAATTCGGTCAAAAACGCAATTCCATAAAAGCAGATATTGATTGCCATGGAGGAACTGCCCATCAAATCTTTATCAAAATGCTGTGCTAGTGCCGCATAAGCCAAAGTGCTGTAGCGATTGCAGAAGCCAAAAACTACCCAGGGCCAATAACTGGCAATACTCACCAGGCGAAACATCAGCAAGACCTGCACCACAATGAACAGAACGGATGCGACACAAAGCACGCGCGTAACAGGTTGCTTAAAGCAATAGGCCATCCGTTCAGCAATAAAACCCCAGCTGAGATCTCCTACAAAATTGGCAAGACCTGCCATCATCAACAGTTTGGCAATCTGCTCCAGACTAAATCCGCCAGTTGTGGACAGCCAAGGCACAGCCCAAAGCCCCATAAACGCAGTTTTACTGCCATAAGCAAAACAAACCAGACAAGCAATTTGCCAGAAAAAGACTGATTTGAAAATAATCTTATTTTGCACAAACTGCTGCACCAAACTGGGTACATGGCTGCGCTCCGCACGAGGAGGATCAGGAACCTTAAAATAAAACCATCCAGCCATCAGCAACGATAACACAGCAAACATAAACATTAATTCCCGCCAAGAGATCACATGCAATAGCATGACAACAGGCCAGCTTGCTGCAAATCCACCCAAGACTCCTGAGGCTAAAACCAGGCCATCCACCAGAGGAATTTTGCGGACATCGACATACGGGCGCATCGCCTTAAACCCTGCAATTAAGCCGCCACTAAAGCCCATGCCCATCAAAGTCGCACCGATAAACAAAACAACTGCATTGTAGGCAATAGCAAATAGCCCCATGCCTGCTGCTGCAATCAGAAACAAGCTGACTTGCACTCGTCGTGGCCCGTAATAGTCAATTAAATTCCCCAATGGAAACTGCATGACTGCCGTCACCAGCAAAGAGGTGGAAAAGATTGCGCCTAATTCAATTTTGGTTAAGTAAAATTCGGGAATCAGATAGACGCTTAAAATTCCATTGACTGAACTAAAAAAAGAACTGAGAAACCAAGCCAAAAGAAAGGGCACAAAAACCCGCAAAAATACTTTTTGCATATTGATCTCAGCTAATGGTTTAGCTGGCATAATCTCAAGCCCCAATCATTAAGCGATCAGGTTCAGCAAGCGCAATTTCAATCCGCTCTTTGCCACCGCCAATATTCTTTCGCTTCAAATTGACATAGCCCACTTCAGCGGTGGATTTGACATGCGTGCCACCACAGGGTACTTCAGCAAAACCATCAATCTTCCAGAAACGACGTTGGGTCACCTCATCCGTAAAGCCTGTTTGAATGGGCTCATTTTTGGCGATAATGGCATTGTAATCCTGAAGCAATTCCTCAAAGATATACGAGATATTTCGATCAAAAGTAAAATCGATGCGTGCCTTATGCTCACTGATATGCGCGCCGATTTTAGGCAAGCCTAATTTGCGCGTCATTAACTCCAGAATCAACTCTGCGGCAAAATGGAGACGCATGAGTTTATAACGGCGGGGCCAATCGATTTTCAACAAGACTTCATCATCTGTATTCAAACCATGCCCCGCAGGCAAAGTGTAATAAATCAGCGGACCTTCGATTTCAGAATTGAGAACAGTCATGCCATTGATCGTGGCCTGATCGCTTTCCTGACCGCCTGAAAATGAGAAGGCAATGGTTTCATCCAGCAGAATCCGGTTGTCCGACACCGAGGTTACTTTTGTTTTCAGACTTTGCTGATAGGGGTTATCCCAGAATACTTTACGCATTTTTCATGCTCCATAATATCGAAACAGGATTATACCGCTTCACGCTCGTCCAAAAAAGCTTTTGAATAGGTTTCCCTTTTATTTCTGACAACGACCCACGGTAAAATAAAAGACGCCCAAAGCCAATAACGCACTCAGCATAAAAGCAAACGCCATAGGTAATTGACTATGATTCGGCGTGAGGGCCACCATTCCACTAAAAATTGACCCTGCCAATACACGCGCCGAATAAAAAACTGCTGCCGCTGTCCCTGCAATTTTTGGAAAAGGCTGAAATATCCCCGCTGAGGCATTGGGAAAAACCCAGCTGGCACCAAACATCACAAGTACAACAGGCAACATAATCACAAATACATTCACATATCCTAAAAACTTGGAGCCCGCCATCAGCACACCTGCAAGCAGAATAATCATTAAACCGAATTGCAGCATCCTTTGAATACCAATAGTCCCGACCGCTTTACCATTACTGAATGCTCCCAAACTAAATGCCATTCCCGTCAAAATATACAGCCAACCAAAACTGACGGGACTCAACCCAACAACCGTTTGCAACAAAATGGGCCCCGAGGTCAGCCAGGCCAAAATCGCACCATATGCGAATAGACTGCAAGCACAGTAGCCAATGAAAACAGGGCTGACAAATAGAATACCCAGATTTTGCTTGATGATGCTTGAACGTAAGTTTTCAGGATGCTTGTGGGCATTGGTTTCTGGCACCAGCCAAAA
The DNA here is from genome assembly GCA_021848625.1 of Pseudomonadota bacterium. Taxonomy (GTDB): domain Bacteria; phylum Pseudomonadota; class Gammaproteobacteria; order Francisellales; family CACEW01; genus JAJZUD01. The sequence goes on along the minus strand of JAJZUD010000017.1, from coordinate 2,819 downwards.
GACAACGAGCAATGCTATGGCCGAATAGATCATCATCAAAAAGAAATCCGCTCGCCAGCCTGAATATTCCTGCAGATATCCTCCGAGCAAAGGGCCTAGTGCCAATACTCCCGCACCAATCAATGCTGCATACGATGAATATTTTGCAAGATTTTTCCCCTCAAAAATATCCCGCAAAATCGCCGCAGGCAAACTCAATGTCGCTCCTGCTCCTAGCCCCTGAACCAGGCGCCCTATCATCAGACTTTGAATATGATGCGCAAAAAAACAAATCACGCCGCCAACAAGACCAACCATCAGCCCAATGAGCAATGGTTTTCGCCGACCGAGTGCGTCCGATATGGGCCCATACAGCAACTGTGTGATTGCAAATCCCAGCATGTAAATTGAGAGAGTCCATTGTGCGGCCTGATTATTTGAATGCAGATCTGTCGCAATGGCAGGAAGCGAAGGCAAATAAAGGTCTGATGTCAGCTGGCCCAACGAAGAAACCAACACCATGATCACAAAAATCAATTTTTCGCGCGATCCTATTTTAGATATGACTTCATCCCCTCCAGTTCATTTCAAATCACATTGAAACATTTTCTTGCTAATTCGTTTATAGTACTGAAAACGAATCAAAGAGAACAGCTTATGCTTCAAAATTGCCACTTCCATCATTTACTGAGCGATCCCACCCGGGTCTCCATTATTGAACTCCTCATGTCTGGAGAGGCACGCACCGCAGGAGAAATTGCCCGGATCTTAAAATTGGCGCCTAATCAACTCAGTCACTATCTTAAACTGCTCTGCGAGCAAGAGATCATCAAATTACAGCCGATGGGGAAGTTTCGAGTTTATTCGATTGCAAGTGACTCAGTGGCTGAGCAATTAGAAGCCATGGCCGTCCTTGCTCATTCTGCCAAAATTCATGCCTACCATATTGACCCAGAACTGCAAGCTTGCCGGAGTTGCTATCAACATCTTGCGGGTAAATTAGGCGTTCAGTTCTTTGCAAGCTTAATTCAGAATCACTGGCTTGAATGGCGAGAAGCAGAGCTGCATTTGACCCAGGAGGGTTTCAAACATTTCAGAAATCTGGGGATTCCTGAAGAAGTAGTCAAAACAGTCCCCCTCAAATACTGCATTGACTTTAGTGAACGCCGTCATCATTTAGCAGGCAAACTCGGCATTACACTGCTTCACTATTTTGTTCAAGAAAAATGGCTGGTACGTCGTCAGAAACCGCGTGTCTTATATCTTACGCCCTTGGGAAAGAAACAATTTGCCGAACACTTCAAACTCAATTTAGAGGACTCTACCCATGCAAACACATGAACAAATGATCGAAGCCTTTTTACAAGGCTTGGCAAAAAAGAAACTTGAATTAATGCCACTTTCGGATAACATTCTGCTAGCCAGTCCGTTGGCTCCAGAAAACGAACAGCCGCAAGGCCTAGAGGCTGTTCACCATTTTTTGAAAACCCAAGTCTTTCCTCGTGCCCACTTAACAGGCTTCACCATTCACAAGCATTTTCATGATGGCAATGAAACTTTAACTCTCTGGGATGCGCACTATGTCAGCGGCAAAACAGTCCAGATTGCAGATTATTTTGTGTTTGATGGTAAGATTGCGCTGATTAAGCCTTATTTTGATACCAAAGCCTTTGATTTAGCCATTACGAAAGCATGAAACAAGCCAATCCCGCAAAGCGATGAGGGCTTCGCTATTTCCAACTTCATCTTTTGCTTTAAAATAATAAGCCATCCCGGTATTGATTCGACATGGATACGCCAGTTCTAATTTTTGAGAAGCTAAATCCTCTGCTACAAAGAAGGTATGGGTGACTAAAATTCCCAAACCATTTTTTGCTGCTGCAATGGCTTGAATCGTTTCATGGAAGCTAAATCCTGCTTGCCAATCTACGCTGACCCCCGAACCTTCAAGCCACCTGGGCCAGTCCTCTTTTCTTAAATCAGCACTCACTCGAATTAAAGCTGCATTTTGCTTGAAATCAAGATCACTTCCATAAGCCTTGATTGCAACCAACTGATCCTCTGCCAAAATCAGCCCTGTATTTGCTGAATCTAAAGGCGCATAGCTTATTCCAAAATCCGCTTCGCCGCCTTCATTCACATCACGACGCAGCAAGAGTTGAATTTTTAATTCTGGATGTGCCTCATACCATTCTGACAATTTTGGAATAATCCGCTGCAACCCCAAAGTATTGGGAACCGCAAAGACCCAAGGTCTGGCCTGATGATATTGACGCATTTTAAGCGTGGCATTCCTTAAGCGATCAAAAACAGCAGTCACCGTTTGCGCATAGTCTTGACCCTGAGCGGTGAGCTTAATTTTATGAGAAGATCGATCAATTAAACTAACATTCAAATCCTGCTCTAAAGCTTTAATCTGCTGGCTAATGGCCGAATGAGAAACACAGAGCTCGTTCGCTGCTTTACTGATATTTAAATGTCTGCATACCGCTTCAAAGGCTCGAAGATGAACTAAATTTGGCAGAATTCGCATTGTTAGTTTTACTTATAGTAAATGTTAGTATAATGAATTTTACCAGAGTTCATTTATAGAGTAAAATGAGACTTAAATAAGATAGGAGCCAACCTCAATGCAAGCTTCTCTTTTTCGTGGAACCCTTCTCGCCCTATTGGCTGCTTGTGCCATTACCAGCATGAATATCTTTGTCAAACTGATTGGCAGTAGTATTCCTATTTATGAATTGATTTGGGTGCGCTTTGCTTTAGGCTTGATTTTGTTGTTGCCGGTTATTCTGTCGAAGTCTTTTTCTTTTCACTTGGCACAGCCAATTCGCTTTTTA
>JAJZUD010000088.1 GCA_021848625.1 Pseudomonadota bacterium | reverse complement strand
GGCCCATCACATCGCTTAGCGTATCATGGGAGGGAACGCCATTCGGCAGCTCTAAAAACTGTCTAAACCAGCTTTCTTTTTCGCGTGCAAATTCCTCCATGCCAACCCAATCCTCGATTCCACTCAATACAGAGCACAAGACAATCATCAGGATATCATTCAGTTTATGTAGCTTATTTTTAGTTTCACGGCGGGGATCTGTGAGCTCTGCAAAATAAGGGCTTGGGTTCGGTAACATTCGGCAATCTCCTGCGTTTATTTAGATTGCCTGATATTACCTTATGTCATTTATTAGTCAATATAGCGCGATCGCCCTGAGGTGTACGCGGGCTGGATGTGATTTTTCCCAGGGGAAACCACAACAACTTGCCTGCTAAGACAGGCAACTCGCGAGCAAGCTGTTCTGCTTTCCCCTCGGAAAAATCACGTCCAGGCAGGCTTGCTATTTTTTAGTATTTTTGGCATTGTAGACACCTAATTGATGAGATCCACATGGCTGTGAAAAAAACCGATATGCCCCTGGCGCAGTTAAAAATCCCGCCGCACTCTGTTGAGGCGGAGCAGTCTTTTTTAGGCGGTTTGATGCTGGATAACAGCGTTTGGGATCGCGTAGCTGATAAGGTAAATACTGAAGATTTTTACCGGCCGCAGCACCAACTGATTTTTGCCGAAATGTTAAAATTGGCCAGTGCAGGGACCCCCTTTGATGTCGTCACGCTCTCTGATGCAATGAAAGCGCGTGGGACACTTGATCAAGCTGGAGGGCTCGCGTATTTGGCAGAATTGGCCAAAAATACGCCGAGTGTGGGTAATCTCAATGCTTATGCCAATATCATTCGTGAACGCTCCATTTTACGTAACTTATTGAAAGTTGCACAGGATTTGGCTCAAAATATCTATGAGCCAGAGGGTAGAAATAGTCAAGAATTGCTGGATGATGCAGAACGCCAGGTGTTTGCAATTAGTGAAAATCGAGCACGTGAAGCCATGCCGGAATCCGTCAAAGGCATTGCCTCGCGGGTGATTGATTTATTGGATACTTTAGCCCAAAGCCAGGGGGGCATTACTGGGACTTCGACGGATTATGCAGATTTGGATCGCCTGACTTCAGGATTGCAGCCTGCAGACATGGTGATTGTGGCAGGTCGACCTTCCATGGGGAAAACCACCTTTGCCATGAATATTGCTGAGAATGTGGCTATGAATAGTTCAAAGCCCGTCTTAGTTTTTAGTATGGAAATGCCCAAAGAAGCCTTGATGTTGCGGATGCTTTCTTCTTTGAGTCGGGTCGATCAATCTCACTTGCGCTCAGGACAATTGCAGGACCATGATTCCAGCAAAGTCTTTGCCACTTTAAACATGATCACCGAGCGCATGAATTTATTTATCGATGATACAGCAGCATTGACCCCAACGGATCTGCGTTCACGCGCGCGCCGTTTAGCCCGAGAACATGGGGGCTTGCGTTTGATTGTGATTGATTATTTGCAGCTTATGCGCGTCCCTGGATTAAGTGATAATCGTGTCAATGAAGTTTCTGAAATTTCAAGAAATATTAAAGCGATCGCCAAAGAGCTGCACGTGCCTGTTATCGCTTTATCTCAATTGTCGCGCAAATGTGAAGACCGCAATGATAAACGGCCAGTGATGTCTGATATTCGTGAATCGGGCTCGATTGAGCAAGATGCTGATCTGATCATGTTTGTGTACCGTGATGAAGTGTATCATCCTGATTCTCAAGAAAAGGGCGTGGCGGAAATTTTAATCCGTAAGCATCGCAATGGTCCTACGGGTGATTTTCGGCTGACGTTTAAAGGTGAGCATTGTCGCTTTGATAATTACATGCCTCAAGGGGCTTATTGATGCGCATTTGTGCCCAAATTGATTTAGGCGCTTTACAAAATAATTTGCAACAGGTTCGGCGGCTTGCCCCACATTCCCAGGTTCTAGCTATGGTGAAGGCTAATGCCTATGGACATGGTTTGGTGCCTTGTGCACAGAATTTGCAGGCAGATTATTTGGGGGTGGCAACGCTGGAAGAAGCATTGCTATTAAGACAAGCAGGGGTTGAAAAACGGATTGTCTTAATGGGAGGTGTGGCGGATGCGCTGAGTTTACAGGTGGTGGCAGCCCAACAATTAGATTTGGTTGTGTATGATGCGCTCCATTTGGATTTATTGGCGCAATATCGAGGCACTTACTCTATCCCTATTTGGTTTAAAGTCAATACAGGTATGCATCGTTTGGGTTTTTTGGGAGGGGTTGCAGAGCCTGCATTGCAGCGTTTAGAGCAAATGCATCAGGTGCATATTCAGGCCGTGATGACGCATCTGGCTGTAGCCGATGAGCCAGCGCATGATCACACGCATGCACAACTAGAGGCTTTTACCCACTTGACGCGGCAGTGGGCGTATCCCAAAAGTGTGGTCAATTCAGCAGGATTATTGCGTTACCCGGATTTTCATTTCGAGATTGTACGCCCTGGCTTGATGTTGTATGGGCTATCTCCTTGTGCAGATATTGTGGCGGAATCGATTGGTATTGTCCCGGTGATGAGTCTTACGGCGACGGTACTTACTGTGTTTGAAATTCCTGCTGGTCATGCGATTGGTTATGGTTTGGATTGGACCGCGGATCGACCTAGTAAAATTGCAGTGATTTCAGCAGGTTATGGGGATGGATACCCTCAATATCCGCGAGGGAATCCGCAAGTGAAAGTGCATGATGCGCTGTGTCCTGTGGTCGGGCGGGTCTCGATGGATTTTATGATGATTGATGCAACGGATTGCCCCCTTATTGCGGCAAATGATCCCGCCATTTTGTGGGATCGCACTCACAAAGTGGCCTGTCCTTATGCTTATTTAACTGGCGTGATGGCTAGAGTCCCGCGGGTCTTTCTTGAGTCATCAGGACGGAGATGAGGGTGGCATTAGATTTTCTGGATTTAATGCAACCATATAGTCATGCCAAAGTTGGGCTGTAGCTTGATGCATCGGTAAGCTAGGGCTCATGCCGGTGGGTCCACTCGGTGCATTGCCTGTCGTCGTTAGTACATCAGCAGTGCTGTCACGACAGGGCAAACAATTGCCTGACCCTACCGCAGCCATCCAAAGAGCCCATTCCATATCATTTGGTAGCAATTGTTCCAATGCTTTTTCTGGATCAGGGTGCTCCTCCATTTCGGCTGCGGTGCCTGCGCCTGTTTCATCAGCAGGGATAGGTGTCCCAACTGGTGTAAGCTCAAATCGAAAATCAGTAAAATCCTCCTCGGGATCAGGATGCGCCTCCATTCCGGCTGCGGTGCCTGCGCCTATTTCATCAGCAGGGATAGGTGTCCCAACTGGTGTAAACTCAAATCGAAAATCACTAAAATCTTCTGCCGAGATTCCTGGACTTGCTGGTACGCTGGCATCTTGAATTCTTGGATTGGTTGATATGTCGGCTCTTTCAAGTGTAATGCTTGGAGCAGTCGCCGCTTGGGCTCTGCCGCTTGCAAGTTGCGCCTCAAGATCTGAGCAGTGTTTTTTTAACTTTTCAATTTCTGCATTGGCTTGAGTTAATTGGTGGCGTAATCTTTCTAGATCCTCTGTGCTTTCTGCTCTTTCGGGCGAGGCAGGCCTTTTTTTTCGCTGCTTACAAGTCGGAATAACATGCTGTAAAACATAACTGAGAATCTCTGCGGGGGGGGCGACTCTGCACTGCTGCCGGGATCTCAACTTCTCTTGTTGCAAGATAGACCAGAGGCTTGTCATTGGTCACTTTGAAACCATGTATATTAAGCTGCCTTCTCATAGACCCTGCTTTGTAGGAGTTTAAATGTCGTGCAAGAAGCGCAGCAGAGTACTCTACGGTAACCGTTTTCCCTGTCAGCGATACAGACTGTGGAGATGCGCTGTGTAATCTCTGCAGAGCTTCAGTGAGCGGCATGGGTAGTAGCATAGATTTTCCGATATATATTTTTAGCTTACTATAGCACATAATTAAAATATATTCAAGGTTTATTTTGATAAAATTGAGGCAGACGCTTTAGCGTGGCAAAGCTTAAAAATTTTACTCCACAGGTGGACAAGAAACATGGTAGAATTGGGCTTTTACAGCAAAAGGATGAAGCATGATTGATCCAAAATTACTGCGTACACAATTGGCTTGGGTTGAGGCGGAGTTGGCAAAGCGGGGCGCTCGCATTAGCCCCAAATTTACTGAGCTTGAAGCCAAACGTAAAACTTTGCAATCTGCGTTGGAGAATACGCAGGCGCAAAAAAATCAAATCGCACGGGAGATTGGCCAGGCAAAAAGTAAGGGGGAAAATGCAGAGGCTTTATTAAAACAGGCTGATGAGATTAAGCTGCGCTCAGAGTCCTTGCAGGCTGAATTTAACCAGGTTGAAACGGACATCAATGCTATCGTGTTAAGCCTCCCCAATTTACCGCATGAATCCACGCCGGTAGGTAAGGATGAGCGTGACAATGTTGAAATTCGCCGTATCGGTACCCCCAAGCAGTTCAGCTTTACCCCGCAAGATCATGTCGCTTTGGGTGAAGCCTTAGGAATGATGGATTTTGATACGGCAGCAAAATTATCAGGAGCCCGTTTTGTGGTGTTGCGTCGGCAATTTGCAAGCCTTCACCGCGCTTTGATTCAGCTGATGTTGGACACTCATACCCGTGAGCATGACTATCAAGAAATGTACGTGCCTTATCTGGTGAAAGATGAAGCCTTTGTCGGGACGGGGCAATTTCCTAAATTTGTGGGCGATTTTTTCCAAACCCGCGAGCCTTTTGCTTTGAATCTCATTCCTACAGCGGAAGTGTCCTTGACCAATACGGTGCGTGAAATGATTTTGGATGAAAGTAGCTTGCCTTTAAAGCTGACCGCGCATACGCCTTGTTTTCGCAGTGAAGCAGGAAGTTATGGTCGCGATACACGCGGTATGATTCGCCAACACCAGTTTGAAAAAGTAGAGCTTGTCCAAATTGTACATCCTAAACATTCCTGGCAGGCTTTGGAGGAGTTAACAGCGCATGCAGAGGCAATTTTACAAAAATTGGGTCTGCCTTATCGTGTCTTGGCATTATGCACAGGAGATATGGGCTTTAGTGCGGCTAAAACTTACGATTTAGAAGTATGGTTGCCTTCGCAAAATACTTATCGAGAAATTTCATCCTGCAGCAATTGCGTGGATTTTCAAGCGCGGCGGATGATGGCGCGATACAAAGATAGCCAAACGGGTAAAAACGAATGGGTCCATACGCTTAATGGTTCAGGTTTGGCCGTGGGCCGGACTTTGGTGGCGATTTTAGAAAATTATCAAGATGAAGCAGGGAATATCCAAATTCCCGAAGCTTTGCACCGATATTTAGATTTTACATCGATTAAAATGCTTGATTAATGATTTAAATTGGATTACGCTTCCTGCATTTATGTTAAATTTTACGAGGGTAGGGAAAAATGCATTCATCTGGAATTTCGGAATGGTGTATTAATCAAGGCACTTCGTGGGAGATTTTTGAGGGTATAGTGCTAGCCAAAAATGGAGTGAGT
>JAJZUD010000016.1 GCA_021848625.1 Pseudomonadota bacterium | reverse complement strand
GCGGGGATCTGTGAGCTCTGCAAAATAAGGGCTTGGGTTCGGTAACATTCGGCAATCTCCTGCGTTTATTTAGATTGCCTGATATTACCTTATGTCATTTATTAGTCAATATAGCGCGATCGCCCTGGAGGATTAGGTTTCTGCATAGATTTTTACATTAGCCCTGCCCATTTTGCATCAAGCAGAGTCCCCCGCCCCCTTTAAAGAAAAAAATTTACACACTAAAACAGGAGCAAGATTGATTTTATTGATTTAAAAAGCCTATAATTTCACATTATTACAAACTTTATTATAGCGTGTATCATCCTACAGAAAATACCCCTTTAATTCCAAGAGCTAGTGGCCTGATAGCCCCTATGCAGCTCAGCATGGGGGAAGCACCCAGCAGCACCGCATCCTCTCCTATGAAAAAGAACTGCCAACGCTGCGGCAATGCTTGCTGCGAATGCATCAATTTTTGTTTAGATTTTTTTGGACGAATGGTTGCAGAGGCGTTTGCTCATTCATGCTGCCGAGTTGAACCAGAAGATCACCACCCCAACGCGCGTTAACCCTTCAATCTTCAAAGCATCATCATGGTGCGAAAGGAGAGACTCGAACTCTCATGGGTTGCCCCGCTGGAACCTAAATCCAGTGCGTCTACCAATTTCGCCACTTTCGCAAAGAGTGGGCAGTATAACAGCTTATAAAAAAAAATGCCACCCGAAGGTGGCACTTTTTTTGCTTAATGCTAATCTTGAAGAAACGATTAGAATGCAGCAGTGATATCCAGAGCAACAGTGCTGTTGTGAACTTTGTTACCATTGGTAGCAGGGATGGTCACGCTCGACAAGCTGGTTGCACCAGCAACGCCAGAGAGGTAGTTCGCAACACCAGTGGTGTAAGCGTATTCTAAGCCGCCCCAAACATTGTTGACTGCTTCAACACGATAGCCGATCACGTATTGGTTACCGCCACCGTTGTTGTTGTTTGCTACAGAAGCTCCGCTGTAATCTGCGTTAACGACAGATTTGAAGCCCATAACGGGGAAGTTATAATCTGCACCAACGTCCCAAGCAGATGCGTCTTGTGCAGTGGTTCCACCGAAGGCATGGGTTGAAGCGTAGGTGTTGGAAACGGTTGAAACGTATTCACCTAACAGATCAAATCCGTATGCAGATACCTTGCCATTAACGTCCCAAGCGCCGTTGGTTTCACCAGTTGCGTGAGAAGAACTTGTAGTGTTATTCAAGAATGCAGAACCATTCAAGTAACCTGCACCGACATCCCAAGAAATCGCACCATTGGTCATACCATAGCTTAAGTTAGCTGCGAAGTTGTTGATGTTGGAGTTGTTATCGGTTTGCATATTTGCAAACTGATAGTTGCTTCCGACGCTGACTTGGTTACCGCTTGTATTTTGGTTGCCACCGTTCATCGCACTGATCACTGCATTGAAGCCATACGCATTTACGCCAACACCAGCGGTGTTACCATGGGCTTGGAATAAAGTACGAGATAAAGGTTGGTTGTAGATATCAACAGTTGAGAAGTTACCGAAGTCAATATCTTTGTTACCTGCGAAAGCGTAAACAGGCATTTGCGCCAAGTTACCAAACACTAAGTAACCATCTTGGATACCAAAACTGGTGGTTGCTGTGCCTTCACCAACATTACTTTGACCAATTTGGATGTACCCAGTCACCCACGAGCCCAAGGCAACAGTGGTGGACAGAGAAGCATCGGTCAAGAAGAGACGGGTTGCATCGTTAGAGTTTTGGGTCACTGCATTGGTTGCAATACCAGGGTTGATGAAAATACCGGTGCTACCTACTTTGGTATTGGTGTTATCATATACTGCATCACCTTGCGCGTATCCACCTAAGGTCAGCATTTGATTCATGCCATTTTGACGAGCTGTTAAGAGGTTTAATTCTTTGCCGACGCCAGATTGGTTGTCCATCATTTGCATGCTGAGCGCTGAATTCAATCCAACCACGCCAGACATGGAGCTACCAGAGCTACCCATTGAGCTGACTTGTGATTGCAATTGATTAACTTGCGCTTGCAAGCTGCTGAGCTGGGAATTCACGTCTGCGTGAGCGAAACTCACCGCTGCCACACCCAGTGCAATTGCGATTGCTTTTAATTTCATTCGTTTCTCCTTGGTTTATAGTAAAACTTTTCGGGCCACCTAAGCCTTGTTTTCGAGCTTACAATATTTTTTTTAACATTGCAAGCAGTCTGTTAAACAAACTTTCCAGTCATCGCAAACCCTATCTCGGCTTTGCTAAACCGCACCCTCAACACCAAAACTTAGTGCTCACGGTTGGGGTCATTGTATTCACTTATTTTGATCAATGCAAGCCCCCTGGCAAATTAATTTGTAACAGAAAGCTCGCGATCTTGATTTTTTTTCACTTGGGAAAAAAGCTTATTACAACTTGTCAGCGTGCTGGGCCAAATATTCAGCTACACCTTTGGTATCCGCCTTCATTCCAGATTGACCTTTTTGCCAACCAGCAGGACAAACCTCACCATGTTCATCGAAGAATTGTAACGCATCGACCATGCGCAACAACTCATCCATATCACGCCCCAAAGGCAAATCATTTACGACCTGATGGCGTACTACTCCTTTTTGATCAATGAGAAAAGTCGCTCTAAAAGCCACACCCGCTTCACTATGCTCTACCCCATACGCTTGGGTGATTTTATGATTAATATCCGCAACCATGGTATATTGGACGGGTCCGATGCCACCTTCTTTTACTGGGGTTTTACGCCACGCATTATGCGTAAAATGCGAATCAACAGACACGCTAATCACTTCGACCCCCTTTTTACGCAAGGCTTCGCAACGATGATCCAACGCAATTAACTCAGAAGGACAAACAAAGGTGAAGTCCAAAGGATAAAAAACAATTACGGCATATTTGCCTTTAATATGTTTCGCCAAATTATAATCATTTAAAATACTGCCATCTTTTAAAACAGCTGGGGCCGTAAAATCAGGGGCCGCGCGTCCGACTAATACAGACATGTTTTACTCCTTAATATATTGTCATTTGAAATTGGGAATTTTGACCCGCCTCCAGTTTACTGGAATTCATTTTAGTGTCAATCTATACTATAATAAGAAAATCGATAACCAGAAGGCTCAAAATTGACTATGTCCACCTCCCTTAGCGATGTTGATCAGCACTATCGCGCAGATGAAACAGAATGCCTCAAAAATTTGGTGGATTATATTGAATTAACACCACTGCCACATACTGAGATTGAAGAAAGAGCCAAACGTTTGGTTGCTGAAATTCGCAGTTTTCGCTTAAAAAAAGGGGGCCTGAACGCCTTTATGGCTGAGTATGATCTCTCTAATGCAGAAGGCATCGCGTTGATGTGCTTAGCCGAGGCCCTGCTGCGCATTCCTGATACGCTCACTTCTGACCGATTAATTCGCGATAAACTATTAAATGCTAACTGGAAAAAACACCTGGGCAACAGTGAATCGCTTTTTGTAAACGCCTTGACGTATGGCCTAATCCTTACCAGCAAGATTTTACCGCCTGATGATTTAAATCCCTTGAAACTAAAAAATGCATTACATGATTTTTTTCTTCGCCACAGCACCAAAGTCATTCGCAAAGTCATTCGCTATGCGATGTGCGTGCTCGGAAATTACTTTGTGATGGGCGAAAATATCCGTGATGCCCAGACCCGCGCACTTAAACAGGAAGATCGAGGCTATCGCTATTCGTACGACATGCTGGGAGAAGCTGCACGAACTGAAGCGGATGCTCTGATTTATCTGCAAAAATATCAAGAATCCATTGATGCAATTGGCAAAATGAAGCCTCATAAAAGTATGTATGAACGCGCCGGAATTTCAATCAAACTCTCGGCACTCCACTGTCGTTATGAATACTCACAACGAGAACGTGTATTTGAAGAGCTTTATCCACGTGCCAAAGCACTCTGCATCCAAGCTAAAAATGCAGATATCTCGCTCACCATCGATGCAGAAGAGTCGGACCGATTGATTCTCTCACTTGAAATCATTGAGAAATTGGCTTTTGAACCAGAACTAGCAGGCTGGAACGGGTTGGGTTTAGCTATACAAGCGTATCAAAAGCGGACTTTCTACACTTTGGATTTTCTTAAAACGCTCGCACAACAATCTAAGCGCCGCCTGATGGTCCGCCTTGTGAAGGGCGCATACTGGGATACCGAAATCAAAATGGCGCAAGAACAAGGCCAACTGGGCTATCCCGTCTTTACACGCAAAGCTTATACGGATGTCTCCTACCTCGCGTGTGCCAAAAAAATGCTTGACTACGGTGAGTGGATTTACCCCATGTTTGCCACGCATAATGCCCTTTCTGTCTCGACAATCTTTACACTCAGTCAAGCACGCAATGATCGGGATTATGAATTTCAATGTCTTCACGGCATGGGGGACACCCTATATAACCAAATCGTCGATCCCAGCAGTGAAATTGCGATGCCCTGCCGTGTCTACGCTCCAGTGGGTAGCCACGAAAACCTATTGGCTTACTTGGTTCGGCGCTTACTTGAGAATGGCGCCAACTCTTCTTTTGTCAATCAAATTCTCAATCCCGCTATTTCTGTTGCTGACTTAGTAGAAAACCCCATTGAAATTGCAAGAAAAATGAACTTTCTCCCTCACCCCAACATCCCCCTTCCCTCTAACATTTATGGTGATCAACGTATGAACTCAAAAGGCCTTGATTTAAGTCATCCTGCTACCCTGACCCACATTCTCAACGAACTCCACGAAGCCTCGAAAGAGCAGTGGCTTGCCGTCCCGATGCTTGCTGATAAAATTGAGTTTGCTACAGCGAAAACCACGCTCTACAATCCAGCACTTTCCTCAGAGGTCGTGGGCCATGTCATTGAAGCCACTGAAGCGGATGTTGACCATGCCGTAGCCGCTGCACAAAAAGCCTTTCCCAAATGGAGCGCCAAGCCCGCAACAGAGCGCGCCAATATTTTAAGACGCATGGCTGATTTGCTTGAAAACAACATGATTCACCTGATCGCCATGGCGGTACGTGAAGCAGGGAAAAGTATTTCCAATGCGATTAGCGAAGTGCGCGAAGCCGTTGACTTCTGTCGCTACTATGCAGAGCAAGCTGAAAGCTTATTTGGCCAAAACATCGAATTTAAAGGCATTACCGGTGAAACCAATTCACTTGAATGGCACGGGCGTGGCGTGTTCTTATGCATTAGCCCTTGGAATTTCCCTTTAGCTATTTTTTTAGGTGAGGTGACTGCAGCGCTTGCCGCAGGAAATGTCGTCATCGCCAAACCCGCTAATCAAACGCCGCTGATCGCCACCTATGCGATTGAACTTTTACATCAAGCAGGAATTCCTCGCGCAGTGGTGCAAATGCTGCCAGGCAGTGGGCGTGTGATTGGCACCAAACTGGTGAAAGACCCTCGCATTGCGGGTGTCATTTTCACTGGTTCTACGGCAACAGCTCATTTTATTAATCAAACTTTATCAGAGAAAACAGGCCCCATCGTACCTTTTATTGCTGAAACAGGCGGACAAAATGCCATGGTTGTTGATTCCTCCGCACTTCCGGAACAAGTGGTTCGCGATGTGATTGCCTCCAGTTTTGATAGCGCAGGACAACGCTGCTCAGCCCTACGTGTCTTATTTTTACAACATGATATTGCAGACAATGTCATCAAAATGTTAAGTGGCGCCATGGCTGAACTCAAAGTAGGCAATCCCATGCTTCTCCATACTGATGTGGGCCCTGTCATTGATAAAAGTGCTCGTGATGGCCTCCTGCAGCATATCGAGGAAATGAAAAAGCAAGCTAAAATCCTGTATCAAACTCCGCTCGGACCCGAATGCGAAAATGGCCATTTTGTTGCACCCACTTTGATTGAAATTCCGAATATTCATATTTTGAAAGGTGAAGTGTTTGGCCCTGTTTTGCATATCATCCGCTTTCATGCGAATCAACTTGATGAGGTGATTGCACAAATTAACAGCACAGGCTACGGCTTAACTTTTGGTATCCATAGCCGTATTGATGCAACTATTCAATATCTGAAAGATCACGTTCATGCCGGCAATATTTATGTCAATCGCAATATGATCGGCGCAGTGGTTGGGGTACAACCATTTGGTGGAGAAGGATTATCCGGAACCGGTCCAAAGGCAGGGGGCCCCTATTATTTGCCTCGCTTAGCGACTGAGCGCGTGGTCAGCGTCAATACAACCGCTTCAGGCGGCAATGCGAGCCTAATGTCATTAGGTGGATAAAATCTTGATTGCACAGGCCATAGCCGCCCTACGAAAAGGAGAATTAGTCGGGCTGCCAACCGAAACAGTGTATGGCTTGGCTGCAGATGCACGCAATGAAGCGGCCATACTCAAAGTGTTTGCAGCCAAGGGGCGCCCAAGTGACCACCCCCTCATCGTGCATATTGGCACTTTGGCGGAACTAGATCAATGGGCATGTGACATCCCTCAAGTTGCTCGCAGACTTGCGGAACATTTTTGGCCCGGCCCCTTAACTTTAATCTTAAAAAAAGCAGCATCTGTCTCCCCACTGATTACAGGGGGCCAAGATACCATCGCCGTACGCATGCCCAACCACCCCTTGGCCCTTAAGCTATTACAAGAATACGGCGGAGCACTGGTGGCCCCTTCTGCCAATCGCTTTGGCTGCATTAGCCCCACTGATGAGCATGCAGTTAAAGCAGAGTTGGCTGATCAAATCGCCTGTATTTTACCAGGCGGCCGCACGCCGGTGGGCATTGAATCAACCATCCTGGACGTACACACCCATCCTTTCACACTGCTGCGCCAAGGCATGTTAAAGCAAAGCACCTTAGAGACTTTTCTCAAAGAAAAAATCGCTCTGCCCAGCACAAAAACAACGCTGCGCGCTCCGGGTTTACTTGCTTCACACTATGCGCCTCATACCCCGCTTTATCTTTTGCCTTTTGCTGATTTGCACATGCATACTTTTGCCTCAGCCATTGTGTTGGCGCGACAACCTGCTCCACCGGGTCTCTCCCCTCAAACAAAGTGGTGGCTGATGCCACAAGATCCAGATGCCTACGCTTATGAATTGTATGCCACACTACGGCGTGCTGACGAGGCAGGAGTGACTGCCATTCTGGTTGAAACAACTCCTGCCGAACCGGCTTGGCAGGCTATTTGCGACCGCCTGACCCGCGCAAGTCACAGGACGTGATTTTTTCCCAGAGGCAACCACAATAGCTTGCCTGCTCAAACAGCTCTCGCTGCGCTGCGAAACTCGCGATCAGCAATGCTCAATTAAAAATGGAACCACTATATTGACAAGCTGTTTTTTTCAATCTATACTGTACTAGTTACATAATACACTAACAAACAAGGAGTCTTTTTATGAAAACCAAAATGCTGCTTCTCGCCACAGTCTTTTTGCCTGCTTTGAGCTTTGCCAATTGCGCTTTGAGTACTGGAGGCTGGGCAGGAGGTGCAAGCTTGGATGGCCCAACGACTTGTACTGGCGCAGAGACGGACTCTGTCTCTGTGAATGGCCCTCTCACAATCACCAATACCACGGTCAAAACTGTCTCAGTGAATGGCCCGTTAAACGCCACCAATGCTCAAATTGGCAGCGCTAATGTACAAGGCCCTGTGACCTTAACCAACACTAAAATCAAAAATTTATCGATTACAGGCACCCTAACTGCAACCGGAGGGGGCATCAAAATGCTGAATATCCTTGGGGTCGCTAAACTCAATCAAATGAAAGCGCAAAATATCGTCGTTGCCGGAGGAGACAGCGTCCTGTCTTCACAACCTGTGCTTTATCTCAATCAAACGACTGTTTATGGCAATATTACGTTTAGCCAAGTGCAAAATGGAATTGTCTATGTAAGCGGAGGCTCTAAAGTCATGGGCACAGTAAGCGGAGGCAAAATTGAAAATCAATAATCTTTATTTTGCTTATCGTACCAAACAGCCGCTTCTCAAAGGCCTCAATCTGCATCTTGAGGCCGGGAGAATTTACGGCTTACTAGGGAAAAATGGCTCTGGCAAAACTACCCTATTAAAAATCATGGCGGGCCTGTGTTTCCCCGATGCAGGAGAAATACAAGCTTTTAGTTTTCAACCACAACGCCGTCAGCCCCAATTTTTAGAACAACTCTTTTTTATTCCCGAGGATTTTAGCCTACCTGCACTCAGCGTACAAAAATATGCAGAACTGTATGGCGTTTTTTATCCACACTTTGATCACGCTTTATTTAAAAAAGCCCTCCAATTATTCGAACTCAATCCCCAAAGCCGCTTGCCCAACTTATCCCACGGTCAAAAAAAACTCTTCCTCACGGCTTTTGGGCTTGCTACTCGCGTGGCTTTGCTTATTTTAGATGAACCCAGTAATGGGCTCGACATTCAAAACAAGCAAGCCTGGCAAAGTCTGCTGCTACAAGAAATCACAGCTCAACAGTGCGTCATTATTTCAACCCACCAAGTGCAGGATATCGATCATTTGATTGATACAGTTTTGATTCTCCATGAGGGTAAAATTGCACTTCATGCCACTTTGCAAGACTTAGAAACGCAGCTTTACTGTGGCATGCAAGCTGAAGCTCCGCCGGCAGATTCGGTTTTTTATACAGAACTACGCGCGGGAGGCCATGCCGTTTTACGTCAAAATCAGGGCGAGGCCCCAACGGCCATTGATTTAAGCCTTTTATTTCAAGCAACACTCAATCATTCTGCACTGTCTCACCTTTTCTCAGGAGCCTCTCATGTGTAATCGTAGCTTTCACCTTCTCCGCGCTGCTTTGGTCCTGCACCGCAAACTGATCCTTTGGATGACTTTTGGATTTGGCATTCTCTTTGTGCTCACCGCAGAAATCAGCCCTGCTCAATCCCCTTTATATTGGTTTATATTGTTCGCAGGCGGATGTTTGATCACCAGCAGCAGCTTTAAAGAACTACATGACCCAAGCACTAGCATTCATTATCTCACCCTGCCTTGCTCCGCCTGGCAGCGCTATTTTTCGATCTGGGCGCTGACTGGACCTGCCTATTTTTGCCTAGTCACTGCGCTCTATGCTGTAGGCATCTTTGTTCATGTGCTCCTGCATCGCTTTTGGTTATTTGGTTCGCCCTGGGCCACACTCTATATTGCAGGGGAATATCTCATCGCCAATGCCTTCTTTTTGTTTGGCGCCGTACTGCTCAAAAAACTCCCCTTTTTGAAAACGTTCTGCTGCCTGCTCATTGTGGCCCTAATTTTGCGAATTGTCTCACATTGGGCCTGGCCACTTTTTGATGAGGACCCTGTTTATTATAGCCTAGATTCTGTCCTCGCTGTCCTTGCCTGGTTTGGCGCCTATCGCTTATTGAAAAAAACGGAATTACGCTAACATGGATTTTCAAGACCAAAAAGCCATTTACTTACAAATTGCTGATTTGATTGAAGAGCGAATTCTCGCACAGGTTTGGACGGAACGCATTCCCGCTATTCGCGAACTCGCTGCAGAACTTAAGGTCAATCCCAACACCATTGCCCGAACTTATGCACATCTGGAAGCCCAAGGCATCATGAGTACACAGCGTGGAGTGGGTTATTTTGTGGCGCCTGAGGCACGCGCCCATATTTTGGAAGCACGTAAAGCCATCTTTCTCAAAAAAACGGCCCCTGAGTTTTTAAAAACGCTCCAACTGTTAAATATTCGCCTTGAAGACTTAGTCGAATTATGTCAGAATCCTCCTGCTTAAATTTACAAGGAAAATGATGATGACTGACTACAAAGTTGCGGATATTAAACTCGCTGCCATGGGCCGCCGTGAGATTAGCATTGCCGAAACCGAAATGCCTGGACTCATGGCTTTACGCGCCAAGTATCAGCATTCAAAACCTCTGAAAGGCTCGAGAA
The DNA here is from genome assembly GCA_021848625.1 of Pseudomonadota bacterium. GTDB lineage: Bacteria > Pseudomonadota > Gammaproteobacteria > Francisellales > CACEW01 > JAJZUD01. The sequence continues at coordinate 19,017 of JAJZUD010000016.1, read as the reverse complement.
TTGTCGGTTGTCTACACATGACCACGGAAACGGCAGTCTTAATTGAAACTTTAACAGCCTTAGGCGCTGAAGTACGTTGGTCTTCCTGCAATATTTTTTCGACTCATGACCCTGCTGCTGCAGCGATTGCCGCGACCGGCGTGCCCGTTTTTGCCTGGAAAGGAGAAACCGAAGAAGAATACAACTGGTGCATTAAACAAACCATCGTTGGCAAGGACGGCTGGCGCCCCAATATGATTCTCGATGACGGTGGTGACCTGACCCTGATGATTCATGATGACTTTCCCGAACTCTTAAAAGACATCAAGGGCGTCACGGAGGAAACTACCACTGGTGTACATCGCCTCTATGAAATGGCTAAAAAAGGCACTCTCAAAATTCCTGCGATCAATGTCAATGACTCGGTCACCAAATCTAAATTTGATAATCTCTACGGCATGCGGGAATCTTACGTCGATGCACTAAAACGCGCGACCAATGTGATGGTAGCGGGTAAAATTGCCGTGGTCTGCGGCTATGGCGATGTGGGCAAAGGCTGCGCTCAAGCATTACATGCCTTGGGAGCAACCGTCATGGTGACTGAAATAGACCCCATCTGCGCTCTACAAGCGGCCATGTCTGGCTATCGTGTAGTCACTTTAGAAGACATTGCTCCAGAGGCAGACATTATCGTGACCACCACCGGCAATTGTGGCATTGTCCGCCGCGAACACATGGACAAAATGAAGCACCAGGCCATTCTTGCCAATGTAGGCCATTTTGATATTGAGATTGATATTGCCTCTTTGCATGATTGCAAATGGGAAGAAATTAAGCCCCAGGTTGATCATGTGATCTTCCCTGATGGAAAACGCTTAATTGTTTTAGCAAAAGGCCGTTTGGCCAATTTGGGCTGCGCCAAAGGGCACCCCAGCTTTGTCATGTCCAACTCGTTCACCAACCAAGTTTTGGCACAGCTGGAACTCTGGCAACACCCAGAACGCTATCAAAAACAGGTTTATGTTTTGCCTAAACATTTGGACGAAGAAGTCGCGCGTCTGCATTTGGATCGTGTCGGTGCCAAACTCACCAAACTGACCAAACAGCAGGCCGAATACTTAGGGGTGTCGGTTGATGGCCCCTTTAAACCTGAAATGTATCGTTACTAGGAGACGCTCGTGCAACAAGTCGACACCCTGATCCACCCTCAACAAATTTTAACCCAACCCGGTCAAGTGTTATCCCATCATAGCCTGGCGGTCAAAGAGGGAAAAATCGTCGGCTTGATGCCCACCACAGAAGCCAAGAAGCATTTTCAAGCAGAACATGAATATACTCTGCCAGAACACCTGCTGATGCCAGGTTTAATTAATGCGCACACCCACATCAGCATGAATCTCTTGAAGGGCTTGGCAGATGACTTAAAATTGATGACTTGGCTGACCGATCACATCTGGCCTGCTGAGGCCGCAGTGATTTCCCCTGAGTTTGTCAACGAAGGAGCGTTATTAGCCATGGCGGAGATGATTCGCGGTGGAATTACCTGTTTTAACGATAACTACTTCTATATGGATGGCCTGGCTGAACTAGTAGACCAAGTCGGAATGCGCGCTGTGTTGGCAGAATGCTTTTTTAAATTCAGCACACCTTGGAGCCCCTCCCCAGACCAATCTTTTGCTCGTACTGAAAAATTAATCGATTTTTGCAAGCAATCTAAAACCGTACGCCCAGCAATCTTCCCCCATGCACCATACTCTACCGATATTCCGCTATTAGAAAAAATCGCCGCTTTTGCAAAAAAGCACGATCTGTTAATTCACACGCATTTGCTTGAATCACAAATGGAAATTGATGAATATTTGAAAGAGCACGGTCAGCGCCCCATCCCGCTCTGGCACAAACTGGGTTTGATTGGTAAAAAAACGATTGCCGTACACATGACGCACGTCGATCAAGCTGATTTAGATTTAATGCAAAAAAGTGGCGCCAGTGTCGTGCATTGTCCAGAATCTAACATGAAGCTTGCCAGCAAAATCTCGCCCGTTCAAAGCATGCTCGATCAAGGTATCAACGTCGCGATCGGAACCGACGGCGCTGCCAGTAATAATGACTTAGATCTCTTTGGTGAAATGCGCTCGGCAGCCTTTTTGAGCAAAGTCTCAACGGACAACCCCGAAAGCCTGAATGCCCAAACAGTCCTTGAAATGGCGACTCTCAACGGTGCCAAGGCCTTGCATTGGGAAGATGAAATCGGCAGTATTGCACTCGGTAAAGCCGCAGATGTCATTGCTGTGGATTTAAATAATGTGGAAGCCGTGCCCTGTTATAATCCTACAGCACAATTGGTTTACGCCATGCCCCGCTCCAATGTCACTCACTCTTGGGTTAATGGTCGCATCCTGATGCAAGATCGTGAGTTGACGACGATTGATGTGCCTGCTCTACTCAAACGCACGCAAGTCTGGCAGGAAAAACTAAAGATCCACGCCAAATAAACTTATGTGGGTCCAGGCGTAGACGCAGGTTCAGCTTGTTGCTTCAAAAAGGCCGCCACCGCTCTGGCTTGAACATTTTCTCACCTCATGGTAAAATGCTACGATTGAAATACACGCTTTCGCGCAAAGGACCTGAGCAGCTTTCGTGTCATCAACCTACCCTACACACAAAATCATCCTCGCCCCCATGATGGATCTCACTGATCGGCATTGTCGCTTTTTTCTGCGACAAATTTCCAAACACATGCAACTCTACACTGAGATGATCACGGCCAAAGCGTTAATTCACGGCGATACAGCACGCTTACTAGCCTATCATCAGGAAGAGCACCCCCTTTGTTTGCAATTAGGTGGCAGCAACCCAGAAGAACTATCAAAATGCGCGCGTTGGGCTGAAGAGGCGGGCTATGACGAAGTGAATTTAAACGTGGGTTGCCCATCGGATCGCGTTCAAGCAGGCGAGTTTGGTCTCTGCCTTATGAAAAAACCTGCCCTTGTTGCTGAAATCGTCAATCAAATGAAAGCAACAGTGCATATCCCCATCAGTGTCAAAACGCGTATTGGCTACGATGAAGTCGAAAGCTACGAATATCTGCGTGCCTTTATCAGCCAATTGGTGACAGCAGGAGTGGATCAAGTCACTATTCACGCACGCAAGGGTTGGCTCCACGGCTTAAGCCCTAAAGAAAACCGCACTATCCCCCCTCTACAATACGATGTAGTCTATCGGCTTAAAAAAGACTTCCCCAATTTGCCGATGGCAATCAATGGTGGCATTGAAACACTCGCTGCGGCCAAAGCACATTTGGACCATGTTGACGGCGTCATGATCGGCCGCGCAGCTTATTATGATGCTTATATTTTATCTAGCGTCGATCAGCAATTTTATGATAGCACAGCAACCATCCCCAGCCGCGAAGAAGTAACTGAACGCATGATCCCCTATTGCGCGCAACAAATCAAAAAAGGCACTCCCCTTCGAGCTATTACTCGCCATATGCTGGGGCTTTATCATGGCGAGCCAAACGCTAAGGCTTGGCGCCGTCAAATGGCTAATACAACCCTCCAAATTCAAGATTTAAAAAAAACTTAATCGTTACGTGACTGGAAATCACGGCTGGATCAGTCATGTTTAAGGTCCACCAGAACCGGCTCCAAGTGCTCTTTAGCATCAATTTGCGCATAGGCAATAATAAAAATGGGATCTCCAATCTCCGCCTTACGCGCAGCCGGGCCATTTAAACCAAAGACCCCAGAGCCCGCCTTGCCCTTGATGACGTAAGTCTCCAAGCGCTCGCCATTGTTCAGATTGACAATTTGGACTTTTTCATTTTCACGCAAATTAGCCCGCTGCATGATCGCCTCATCAATCGTAATAGAACCAACGTAAAATAAATCCTTTTGCGTAATCGTCGCATAGGCGATTTTTGATTTCATTACTGTAATTAGCATGTTTTCACTCCAACATTATCAATTAGACGGACTTCGCCTAGCCAGACTGCAACCAAGCGCCGGCCCCATTTCTCCGCAACATATTCCACTCTAAATCCTGCCTTAGTCAAAGCCTCATGCATTTGTTCCAGAGGCAAATGACTAGACAAAATTTGATGTAATTGCGGAGCGAGTTGCTTTTGCGCCGCTGTCAGCCTGGAATTGCGCGAGCTCATCGCCAATCCAGAAGCCTCTCGCACTGTGGGGCAACTCACAATTTCACAAGGCAAAAACAGGGCTTCGACCATTTTTTTGACTAACAACAGCTGCTGATAATCTTTTTCTCCAAAATAGGCATATTGAGGTTGCACCAAATTGAGCAGCTTCATCACCACGGTCAGCATCCCTGTAAAATGCCCAGGGCGATGCTCACCTTCCAACAAGGCACCAATGGTATTTTCAGTGATTTTTATTTCAAAATGATCGGGATACAGAGCTGCAGAATCAGGCATAAGCACATAATCCACGCCAGCTTCCTTAAGTAACGCGAGATCTGCTTCAATAGTACGAGGATAGCGATCAAAATCTTGCGCTTGATTAAACTGTGTTGGATTCACAAAAATACTGACCACCGTCAGCTCATTTTCATTTTGCGCACGCCGACATAAACTTAAATGCCCTTGGTGCAAATTGCCCATGGTAGGGACAAAACCGATTCTCTTCTGGTCCAAATTTTTTCTCAACGCCTGCCAGATTTTGAGATCAGAAACTATGTTCATCTGCGGGAAACCTCCCTGTCTGTACGTCTGTAATAAAAGCCTGAAACCCAGCTTGCATCAAGCTTGCCCCATCAACAAAGGCCTTGGCAAATTTGGGCCTAAATTGCAGATTTAAGCCCAGCAAATCCTGCAAAACGAGTACCTGCCCATCCGTGTCCTTTCCAGCTCCAATGCCGATGGTCGGGATCTCTAAACTGTCCGTGATTTTTTTGGCGACTGTTCTGGGCACACATTCAAGCACTATTGCAAAACAGCCTGCCGCTTCAAGCTGCTTTGCCTCCTCTAACAATCGCATTTCAGCCGCCTCTGTTTTTCCTTGAACCTTATACCCCCCTAAAGCGTGTACAGATTGTGGGGTCAATCCTAAATGCCCCATGACAGGCACTCCCGATTCCACAATGTGCTTGATTAAATCAAGGTTCCCACTTGCTCCTTCTAATTTAATGGCATTGGCTCCTGCTTGCATCAGCACCTTGAGATCATTCATTATTTCTGGCAAGGCAGACCGATGAGATAAAAAAGGCATATCCCCTATGATAAACTGGTTAGGCGCCCCACGAGCTACGGCAGCAGTATGCAGACGCATCATTTCTATCGTGGCGGGGATAGTATGACTAAAGCCATGCATCGTCATTGCTGCACTATCCCCAACCAGCAAACAGTCAACAGGAAGCGCCGCCAATAATTGAGCATAGGTATAGTCATAGCAAGTGATCATGGTGATTTTTTCACCCTTACGCTTTTTGTCTATAAAATCCAACACATTCATAATGATTTCTCCTGTTGATAGCATGTGATAAAACTCTGATAAATAGCTTGGAAGGCATCCCCAGCAAGGGCATCGAGATTTTTTTGAATCGTGACTTGATCATTGCGCACTAAAGGCCCTGTCAGTGCCCGCTCTGGATCCTCCAGTAAATTGGACATTTGACGCAGCAAAAAGGGATGGGCCAGATTTTTGGGTAACTGCAACTCTGCCTCAAAGCCGCGAAACAATTTCTGCCAAAGCATGCAGCTAAAATTGGCGGCCAGCACGCAGAATGCGTGATATTTTGGCTTGAGCGCTGTACTCAAATATGCATGGGGATGATTTAAGCCAGGCAATAATTCTGCAAACGGCGGAGCATCTTGATCAATCACCAAGGGAATTTGTGGATAGAACTCAGGCGCATACAGAGAAATGCCAAAGGTCATCAAGGGGTGAACGCCATAGGCTTTTTCCGACACAAGACTACCTGAACAATGGATGAAGACCGCATCGGAATCTTGCAAATGCGCGTCAATAAAAGGCTCGATGGCCTGATCACTGATCAAAAGCAAAATATGAGTTGCCTTTTGCAGGGATTGTTCTAAAATCTGGACTTTTTGGCCGCGATGCCAAGTTTTAAACGCAACGCCAAGGCCCGCAAAGTAATGCCGAAAATGCCGCGCCAGCCGACCGTTGCCGATCAGCACATACTGAGGTACCTGTCTCATGATCAAGTCCTTAAAATCAAATTCTTTATCGATCCGTTTTGTACTCGCCCGAAGGTCAAGTCAGGAGGCATTGTATACGACTTTTAAACCGAGGTCAAAACAATTTAAATTCCCGCTTGCAATGCATAAAACAGCGTGATATAGTAGTCAGCCGTTTTATTGGCGCAAGAAATGAGGATGAGATGCCCAAAAGCATGACTTCACAGCAGTATTTTGATACCTTCAAGTGGGCGCTTGTTGTGCTGTTGATCGCCGCTATTGTGGGCGGAAATGCCTATTTTGCATCGACTGCTTTGCCTGTCCGCGTCACGTTTATGATTATTTTTGGGATCATCGCCCTGCTTATTGCCCTCACGACCGAAAAAGGCAAAATCGCGTGGAAATTTCTGCAGGAAGCCCGTTTAGAATTACGAAAAGTCGTATGGCCCACTCGCCAAGAAACTTTGCAAACAACCCTAATGATCGCGGTGATTGTGTTGGTGATGTCCCTCATTCTGTGGGGTGTCGATAGCTTTTTTGCCTATTTTGTCAGTACCCTGTTGATATAAGGAAAATGGAATGACTATGCGTTGGTATGTGGTGCAAACAACCGCACAATATGAGAATAAAGTCAGAGAAACTTTGGCAGATCGCGTTAAGCTTGCCGGCTTAGAGGCGCTCTTTGGCGAAGTGCTCATCCCGACCGAAGAAGTCGTAGAAATGAAATCCGGCCAAAAACGCAAAAGCGAACGTAAATTTTTTCCAGGCTATATTTTAGTTAAAATGGAAATGAATGACGAAACCTGGCATTTAGTGCGGCACATTCCGAAAGTACTTGGCTTTATTGGTGGCAGAGCGGACAAACCCTCCCCCATTTCTGACAAAGAAGTCGATCAAATTTTATCACGGGTTCAAGATACTCATGACAAGCCAAAACCTAAGACTCTCTTTGAAGTGGGAGAAGTGGTGCGGATTGCAGAAGGCCCATTCACTGATTTTGTGGGCGTGATTGAAGAAGTCAATTATGAAAAGACCAAGGTCAAAGTCTCGGTTATGATTTTCGGTCGTTCTACACCGATTGAATTGCGTTTCGACCAGATTCGCAAAGAAAAAGTTTAGCGCTGCGTTTTGCGCCAAGGGGAGCTGTTGGGCCTACTAAGCCGGGCCAAGACAGCGTTACAACTCATATCAAAAGGAGAAAAAAATGGCTAAGAAAGTGCAAGCTTATGTCAAGCTGCAAGTGAAGGCTGGTCAAGCCAACCCCAGCCCACCGATCGGCCCTGCATTGGGTCAACAAGGCGTGAATATTATGGAATTTTGCAAAGCGTTTAATGCGCAAACGCAAACCATGAAAGCGGGAATGCCTCTACCGGTCATTATTACTGTTTATTCTGACAGAAGTTTTACCTTCATTATCAAAACCCCACCTGCCTCTTATTTAATTAAAGATGCACTCAAACTGCAATCCGGCAGCAAAGAGCCAGGTAAAGTCGTTGCAGGCAAAATCAGCCGCAAACAACTGGAAGACATTGCTCAATTAAAGCAACCTGATTTGACCGCTGCGGATGTCGATGCAGCTGTTCGCATTATTGCAGGAACCGCCCGTAGCATGGGAATTGAAACCGAGGGGGTCAAGTAAAATGACTAAATTATCTAAACGTCAGCAAGTCATTAAAAAAGAATTGGCTCAGGGCAAGATTTATTCCGCTGAACAAGCACTTGAATTATTGAAAAAAGTTTCTAAAGTGAAGTTTGATGAAACGGTCGATGTCGCTATCATCTTGGGTGTGGACACCAAAAAGTCTGACCAAACTGTCCGCAGCGCGGTGGTGCTTCCCAACGGAACCGGTAAAACAGTACGTATTGCCGTGTTTGCACAAGGGAAAAACGCTGAACTCGCAACCGCTGCTGGCGCAGACCGCGTGGGCATGGAAGATTTAGCTGAAGACATGAAAAAAGGCAATATGGATTATGATGTAGTGATTGCCTCCCCTGATACGATGCGCGTGGTCGGGCAATTAGGTCAAGTCCTCGGACCTCGTGGTTTGATGCCTAACCCCAAAGTGGGTACCGTCACCCCCGATGTCGCTGGAGCGGTTAAAAATGCAAAAGCGGGGCAAGTCCGTTATCGTGCTGATAAAGCGGGGATTGTTCACTCTGCAATCGGCAAGATTAGCTTTAGCGTTGAAGCATTGAAACAAAACCTCGAAGCCTTGTTGGCTGATGTCAAAAGAATGAAACCCAATACCGCAAAAGGGATTTATCTGAAGAAAATGAGTGTTTCTTCAACCATGGGCCCTGGTTTGGTGATTGATATAGGCAGTCTTTCTGCTTAAAGAATGTGTGTCATTCCCGCATGCGCGGGGATGACAACAAAAGCCTTTGAAATCAAGGAAGAAATTTCTTCCTTGACCGTCAAAGACCGTGGGTGTTTGAGGAGCATTTGGCTTCAAACTTAATCTCCCACGCAGATGTAAAACAATAGGAGAATCGCATGACACTAAGACTCGAAGATAAGCAGCAGATCGTGACGGAAGTCAACGCTGTTGCTGCGAATGCTTTGTCTGCGGTTGTAGTTGATTATCAAGGAGTTTCTGTTGCTAACATGACAAAGCTCCGTGCAAAAGCGCGTGCTTCAGGGGTTAGTCTCCGGGTTGTCCGGAACACTCTCGCACGTCGCGCTGTAGAAGGAACTGATTTTGCATGCTTAAAAGATGCATTGGTCGGCCCTTTGATTCTGGCTTTTTCGCTTGAAGAACCTGGTGCAGCGGCACGGCTTTTTCGTGAATGTGCAAAAGAAATGGCCGAATTGGAAGTTAAAGCACTTGCAATCGGCGGCAAACTTCTTGCTGCAAATCAATTGGAAGCGATGTCCAAACTGCCCACTAAACAGGAAGCCTTGGCGACCTTGTGTGGCACGATGCTTGCTCCGATTACCAAATTTGTACGGACTTTGGCCGAACCGCACTCTCAAGTGGTGCGCGTAATGGGTCAAATTCGTGATCAAAAACAAGCTGCTTAACAAAGCAAATAACAATTATCAAGGAGATAATACAATGGCAATATCAAAAGAAGATATTTTAAAAGCAATTGCAGACATGTCCGTTATGGATGTGTGTGAATTGGTTAAAATGATGGAAGAAAAATTTGGCGTGTCCGCTCAAGCGGCTGTCGCTGTTGCAGCTCCTGCTGCTGGCGGTGGTGCTGCAGCTGCTGCTGAAGAACAAACCGAATTCACCGTAGTGCTTGAAGGCTTTGGCGAAAACAAAGTTGGCGTCATCAAAGTGGTCCGTGAATTGACTGGTTTGGGCTTGAAAGAAGCCAAAGACTTGGTCGAAGCAGCGCCTGCAAACATCAAAGAAGGTGTGAGCAAGAAAGATGCTGACGATCTCAAGAAAAAATTAGAAGAAGCTGGTGCGAAAGTAGCAGTTAAATAACCTAATTTTTTGTTATGCCGCCTCTGCAAACGCAGGGGGGGCATTTTTAGTTTTAGAACCTGTTTTGCTTAAAGTAGAGGAACGTAGATGACATACTCATTCGCCGAAAAAAAACGTATTCGTAAGATGTTCGGACAACTCCCAGACGTCTTAGATGTTCCATATTTATTGACGATCCAAAAAGAATCCTTTAAAGAATTTTTACAAAAAGATGCCCACCCAGACAAACGCGAAGATATTGGCTTACAAGCCTCGTTTACCTCTGTTTTCCCTATTACCAGTTTATCCGGCTATGCTGAATTGCAATTTGTGAACTACCGTTTACAAGACTCCCTATTCGATGTCAATGAATGTCGCATTGGCGGCATTACCTATGCAGCGACACTGAAGGCTAAGATGCGCCTCGTGATTTATGATAAGGAAGCGCCTGCAGGCCAAAAAGTCATTAAAGACATCAAAGAACAAGAAGTATACATGGGCGAAGTCCCCCTCATGACCGATGATGGCACCTTCGTCATCAATGGGACGGAGCGTGTAGTGGTTTCGCAATTACATCGCTCGCCTGGGGTTTATTTTGATCATGACAAAGGCAAAACCCATTCCTCTGGCAAACTGCTCTACGCAGCACGTATTATTCCTTACCGTGGTTCTTGGCTCGATTTTGAATTTGACCCCAAAGATGTTTTACACCTGCGCATTGACCGTCGTCGTAAATTGCCTGCTACGGTGATTTTGCACGCTTTGGGCTTAAGCAATCAAGAAATTTTAAAAATTTTCTTTGAAACCAACACGATTCATGTGACTGCTAAAAGCTTGGTGATGGATCTGGTTCCTGAACGCCTTCGCGGTGAACGCGCTCAATTTGACATTAAAGATGATCAAGATAAAGTGTTGATTGAAGCAGGCAAGCGTATTACAGTCAAACATATTCGTGAATTAGAAAAACTCAAAATTGACAAATTGGCTGTGCCCAATGATTATATTTTAGGAAAGTGTTTTGCTGAAGACATTATTGCCAAAAAGACAGGTGAAGTGTTGATTGCGGCAAACAGCGAAGTCAGCCTGGAAGCCTTGAATAAGCTAAAAGATAATGATATTAAGTCCTTTAATATCCTCTACACAAATGATTTGGATCGTGGGCCTTATATTTCTGAGACTCTCAAGATTGACTCCACCAAAAATCGCCTCGATGCGCTGGTTGAAATTTACCGCATGATGCGCCCTGGAGAGCCCCCTACACAAGATGCTGCCGTGGCTTTATTCGATAATTTGTTCTTTAGCTTAGATCGTTATGATTTGTCTGATGTAGGACGCATGATGTTTAATCGTCGCCTCGGCCGTAATGAAGAAACAGGCCCAGGGACTTTAACCAAAGAAGATATCATCGATGTCATCAAGACCTTGATTGAAATTCGCAATGGCCGTGGTGAGACTGACGATATTGATCACTTGGGCAATCGTCGGGTTCGCTCCGTTGGAGAAATGACTGAAAATCAATTCCGCATTGGTTTAGTGCGTGTTGAACGTGCTGTAAAAGAGCGCCTTTCCCTCGTTGAACGCGAAAATCTGGCCCCGCAAGATCTCATCAATGCAAAACCCATTGCTGCGGCCATCAAAGAATTTTTTGGCTCCAGTCAGTTGTCGCAGTTTATGGATCAGGTGAATCCCCTTTCAGAAATCACTCACAAACGCCGTGTTTCTGCCTTAGGCCCAGGCGGTTTAACTCGCGATCGCGCTGGTTTTGAAGTCCGTGACGTGCACCCCACTCACTACGGTCGCCTCTGCCCGATTGAAACTCCTGAAGGTCCAAACATTGGCTTGATCAATTCTTTAGCCTGTTATGCACGTACCAATAAGTATGGTTTTATTGAAGCGCCTTACCGCAAAGTGGTTGATGGTACACTCACCAACGAAGTACATTATTTGTCTGCGTTGGAGGAATCTCGCCATGCTATTGCTCAAGCCAGTGCCAAAGTTGACAAAGAGGGTAAACTCGTCAATGAATTACTGCCTTGCCGTTACAAAGGTGAGACGATCTTCATGATGCCAGAACAAGTCCAATACATGGACGTTTCGGCAAAACAAATGGTATCGGTTGCTGCTGCTTTGGTTCCCTTCCTTGAACACAATGATGCGAATCGTGCATTGATGGGTGCCAACATGCAACGTCAGGCCGTTCCCACCTTGAAAGCGCAGAAGCCCCTTGTCGGCACCGGAATTGAACGAATTGTTGCCGAAGATTCAGGGACGGGCGTAGTTGCAAAACGCGGTGGCATCATTGATTCTGTTGATTCAAGCCGGATTGTGGTTCGGGTGAACGATGCTGAAATTAAAGAAAATGAAGCTTGGGTAGATATTTATTCCCTCACCAAGTTCCGTCGTTCTAATCAAAACACCTGTATTAATCAGCGCCCCATTGTTAAACCGGGCGATGTAATTCAAAAAGGCGATTTCCTTGCCGATGGTTCCTGTACTGATTTAGGTGAATTGGCCTTGGGGCAAAATGTCATGGTGGCGTTTATGCCTTGGAATGGCTTTAACTTTGAGGATTCGATCCTTCTCTCCGAACGTTTAGTGGAAGAAGATCGCTTCACCACCATTCATATCGAAGAATTGACCTGTATCGCACGGGATACTAAATTGGGCGCGGAAGAAATCACTGCCGATATCCCTAACGTCAGCGAAGGTGCATTAGGCAAACTCGACCCATCTGGGATTGTGTATGTCGGTGCTGAGGTGGCCCCTGGCGATATTTTGGTGGCTAAAATCACGCCCAAAGGGGAAACTCAACTGACGCCTGAAGAAAAATTGCTGCGGGCAATTTTTGGTGAGAAGGCCTCTGATGTGAAGGATTCTTCCTTGCGCGTCCCTGCAGGCATGTACGGAACGGTTTTGGACGTCCAAGTCTTTACCCGCGATGGGATTGAAAAGGATGAAAGAACCCGCGAAATTGAAAAGAACGAATTGTCCGTAGTCAAAAAAGACTTAAACGACGAGTTCCGCATTATCGAAAACGCGATTTATCAACGCCTGGAAAAAATCCTCCTTGATCAACCTGTTCAAGCCGGTGCGGGCCTGAAAAAAGGCGATACCATTAGTGCAGAATTCTTGAAAAAATTAGCGCGCGATAAATGGTTTAGTATTAAGCCTCAAGACACCACCGTAGCAGAGCAACTCAAAGATGCTGAAACTCAATTGGCTGCCTATCGTGAACAATATGATGCACAGTATCAAGAGAAATACATCAAACTCACCCAGAGTGATGAACTCTCTCCCGGTGTATTAAAAATTGTCAAAGTCTATGTTGCGATTAAACGTCGCATCCAGCCTGGAGATAAAATGGCCGGACGCCACGGAAATAAAGGGGTGATTTCCCGCATTATTCCTGTGGAAGACATGCCTTATCTTGCAGATGGAACACCGGTTGATATCGTGCTGAACCCATTGGGGGTACCCTCACGGATGAATATCGGTCAAATTCTGGAAACCCACTTAGGATGGGCAGCAAGAGGCTTAGGTGAAAAGGTCAATACCCTAATCAAACAGCAAGCCAAAGCGAAAGAAATGCGCGAACTGCTTGAAAAAATCTACAATGCAGGCAGCGCTGAAAAAGTGAGCTTGAAAGATTTGAATGATGCCAAAATTATGGAGTTGGCACACAATCTACGCGATGGAGTCCCCATGGGCACACCGGTGTTTGATGGCGCGAGCGAATCTCAGATCAAGGCAATGTTGGAATTAGCAGGTTATCCTAACTCAGGCCAAGTCACGTTGTATGATGGTCGGACGGGAGACTCCTTCGACCGGCCCGTGACCGTCGGATATATGTACATGTTGAAGTTGAACCATTTGGTGGATGACAAAATGCATGCGCGTTCTACCGGCTCTTATAGTTTGGTGACACAACAACCCTTGGGTGGTAAAGCGCAGTTTGGGGGCCAACGTTTCGGGGAAATGGAAGTCTGGGCTTTGGAAGCCTACGGCGCAGCCTATACCCTGCAAGAAATGCTCACTGTGAAATCAGATGATGTGAACGGCAGAACCCGCATGTACAAAAATATTGTGGATAACGATTATCAAATGGATCCTAGTGTACCGGAATCTTTTAATGTCTTACTCAAAGAAGTCCGCGCACTCGCTATCGATATTGATTTTGAAGCAGAATAAAGGAGCACTCAATTGAAAGACTTATTGACTCAAGTTAAAAAAACCAGCAAGCGTTATTTTGACCTCATTAAAATTTCGCTCGCCTCTCCCGAAGTCATTCGTTCGTGGTCCTTTGGGGAAGTCAAAAAACCCGAAACCATCAATTATCGGACTTTCAAACCCGAGCGTGAAGGCTTGTTTTGCGCCAAAATTTTCGGGCCCATTAAAGATTATGAGTGTCTGTGTGGCAAATACAAACGCCTTAAACATCGAGGGATCATTTGTGAAAAATGTGGCGTGGAGCTGACTCAAGCCAAAGTACGGCGTGAACGCATGGGGCATATTGAGTTAGCCTCCCCAGTTGCGCATATTTGGTTTTTAAAGTCTCTGCCTTCCCGAATTGGGCTTGCGCTAGATATGACCCTGCGTGATATTGAAAAAGTGCTGTATTTTGAATCCTATGTGGTAACAGATCCCGGCATGACCACTTTGGAACGCGGCCAATTGCTGACTGAAGAGGCTTATTTAGATGCCATGGAAGAGCATGGGGATGAGTTTGAAGCATATATGGGTGCAGAAGCCGTTCAGAAAATGCTGAAGTACCTTGATGTCAAAGAGGAAATCGCCAAGATTCGTGAAGAATTGCCTGCGACAACCTCAGACACCAAACTCAAAAAAATGACTAAGCGCTTAAAATTGCTTGAAGCTTTTGATGAGTCAGGCAACCATCCTGAATGGATGATTTTATCCGTTTTGCCGGTCCTCCCACCTGACCTCCGTCCTTTGGTAGCTTTGGATGGTGGCCGCTTTGCAACCTCTGACTTGAATGACTTATATCGCCGCGTTATCAATCGGAATAACCGTTTGAAACGCCTGTTGGAATTAAGCGCACCGGATATCATTGTCCGTAACGAAAAGCGTATGCTACAAGAAGCCGTTGACGCGTTGCTAGATAATGGCCGTCGCGGTCGTGCAATTACTGGTTCCAATAAACGTCCTTTGAAATCCTTAGCTGATATGATTAAAGGGAAACAGGGTCGTTTTCGCCAAAACTTGCTGGGTAAACGTGTGGACTATTCCGGCCGTTCCGTGATCGTGGTCGGCCCGACTTTGCGTCTGCATCAATGTGGTTTGCCTAAAAAAATGGCGTTGGAATTATTCAAACCCTTTATTTACGGACGTTTGATGTTGGAAGGGCATACCACCACTATCAAAGCGGCAAAGCGTATGGTTGAATTGGAAGAAGGAATTGTCTGGGATACTTTAGAAAAAGTGATCCGCGAACATCCTGTCTTGCTCAACCGGGCGCCTACTCTGCACCGTTTGGGGATTCAAGCCTTTGAACCGATCTTGAT
This sequence comes from Pseudomonadota bacterium, assembly GCA_021848625.1. Taxonomy (GTDB): domain Bacteria; phylum Pseudomonadota; class Gammaproteobacteria; order Francisellales; family CACEW01; genus JAJZUD01. The sequence goes on along the minus strand of JAJZUD010000016.1, from coordinate 3,940 downwards.
CGAAGGTAAGGCCATCCAGCTCCATCCGCTCGTCTGCGTTGCTTACAATGCCGACTTTGACGGAGACCAAATGGCGGTCCACGTCCCCTTGACCATTGAAGCACAGATTGAAACGCGTGCATTGATGATGGCAACCAATAACATTCTCCACCCTGCGAATGGTGAGCCGATTATTTGTCCTACCCAGGATATGGTGCTTGGCCTTTACTATATGACCCGGGAAAAGATCAATGCTGTGGGTGAGGGCAAAATTTTTGCTGATCTGGACGAAGTCCGTCGCGCCTACGCCGCTAAAGTGGTTGAACTACACGCAAAAATCAAAGTACGTTTGACCCATGCGATTTTGGATGAAGAGGGCAACCTTAATTTTGAAACCAAAATTTTTGAGACCACTGTTGGTCGGGCTTTGTTGTCAGCGATTCTGCCAGAAGGCTTGCCTTTTGATATGCTCAATTGCTTGATGACCAAAAAATCTTTGGCGAAAGTAGTAGATCGCTGTTATCGTACCTTGGGAATTAAGGCGACGGTGATTTTTGCGGATCAATTGATGTACACTGGCTTTCAATATTCCACCCGGTCTGGGATCTCTATTGGGATTGATGATCTGGTTGTACCTCAAGCCAAAGCTCAAATTATTCATGACGCCGAAGCTGAAGTGCGTGAAATTGCCGAACAATATGCCTCTGGTTTGTTGACCGATGGCGAACGCTATAACAAAGCAATTGATATTTGGTCGCGTGCGAATGATCAAATTTCCAAAGCGATGATGGAAGTAATTGGTCATGCTGAAGTCACTAATCGTGAAGGCAAAAAAGTTAAAGAAGAATCCTTTAACGCTATTTACATGATGGCGGATTCAGGCGCTCGGGGTTCTGCAGCACAGATTCGTCAGCTTGCTGGGATGCGGGGCTTGATGGCCAAGCCGGATGGTAGCATTATTGAAACACCGATTGTGGCTAACTTCCGCGAAGGTTTGAACGTTTTACAATACTTTATTTCAACTCACGGTGCGCGCAAAGGTTTGGCCGATACCGCATTGAAGACGGCAAACTCAGGATACTTAACGCGTCGTTTAGTCGACGTGGCGCAAGATGTGGTGATTACCATTGAAGATTGCGGCACTGAGGCAGGTCTACTCATGTCACCTCATATTGAAGGGGGCGACGTAGTGGTGCCCTTACAAGAGCGGATTTTGGGTCGTGTTTTGATTGATGATTTGTTGGTGCCAGGTCAGGACGCCGTACTCTATGCTGCAGGGACCATGCTGGACGAAAAAGCGGTTGCCAAAATCGAAAGCTTGGGGATTGATCAAGTCAAAGTACGCTCTCCGATCACTTGTGAAGCGCGTCGTGGTATTTGTGCTAAATGCTATGGCCGTGACCTTGCACGTGGACATTTGATTAGCATCGGTGAGGCCGTGGGTGTCATCGCTGCGCAATCGATTGGGGAACCTGGAACTCAGCTCACGATGCGGACCTTCCACATCGGGGGTGCAGCTTCACAAACCACAGCTGAAAACAGCGTCCATGTGAAAACTGAAGGGACACTCAAATTCCAAAATTTGAAGACTGTTGTCAACTCAAGCAAAAAACACGTTGTTGTGTCTCGTTCAGGCGAATTGGTGGTCGTGGACAAATATGGTCGCGATCGTGAACGTTACAAACTGCCCTACGGTGCGGAACTGCCCTTGGGCGAAGGCGATAGCGTTAAAGCCGGTCAAGCCATTGCAGCCTGGGACCCACATACCCATCCAATCGTCACTGAAATGGCGGGTAAAGTGGTCTTTGTAGACATGGTGGATGGGGTCACGATGAATCGTCAAACGGACGAACTTACCGGTCTCTCCAATATCGTGGTTATGGACGCCAAACAGCGCGGCGGCAAGGATTTACGCCCGATGTTAAAGCTGATTGATGCGAAAGGCAATGATTTGTGCTTCCCCAATAGTAACATCCCTGTCAGCTACTTCTTGCCTGTCAATGCGGTGGTGACGGTTGAAAATGGCGTGAATGTTAAAGTCGGTGATATTATTGCCAGAATTCCAAAAGAAGGCTCGAAAAACAAAGATATTACTGGGGGTCTCCCTCGTGTTGCTGACTTGTTTGAAGCACGCCGTCCGAAGGAATCGGCGATTTTGGCTGAAGTTTCGGGTATTGTTAGCTTTGGGAAAGAAACCAAGGGCAAACGCCGCCTCTTCATCACTCCTGAAAATGGCGAAGCATATGAATTGATGATCCAAAAATGGCGGACCATCAATGTCTTCGAAGGGGAGCATATTGAAAAAGGGGAAGTCATTTCAGATGGCCCATTGGATCCGCATGACATTTTGCGTCTGAAAGGCGTGGTCGCTTTGGCTGAATACCTCATCAATGAAATCCAAGATGTCTATCGTTTACAGGGGGTTAAAATCAATGATAAACACATTGAAGTCACCACTCGCCAAATGGTGCGTCGTGTCGAAATTACCTCAAGCGGTGACAGCAAACTCTTGGTAGGTGAACAAGTTGAATTGGGCCGTGTTTTGGAAGAGAATGACGAGCTCATTGCGCAAGGCAAATTGCCTGCACTCTACGCCAGAACGCTTTACGGAATCACTAAAGCATCCCTGACAACAGACTCCTTCATCTCAGCGGCATCGTTCCAAGAAACGACGCGCGTCTTAACTGAAGCCGCAGTCAATGGCAAATGTGATGCTTTATTTGGTCTGAAAGAAAACGTCACTGTGGGTCGTTTAGTGCCTGCAGGAACGGGACTTGCCTACCACAATCATCAAAAAGAACGTCGTCAACAGATGATGAATCCTGATGCTGCACAACAAGGCCCAACCGCTGCAGAAGTCGAATCGGCTTTAAGTGAGGCTTTGGCCAATAGTGGACATTCGGATTGAGCGTAGCTGCAAACGGCGCAAGACCATCACCCTCCAGGTGAAAGAAGGCGCCGTGATTGCCAGGATCCCTCAACGGATCTCTGATCGGTATGTCTATGACCTGATTGAAGCACGCCGTGACTGGATTCAAACACAAATCCAAAAACAGCAAAGCCGCCCTCCTCTGCCCATGCCTAAAACGCATTGGCTCTCTGGAGAGGCGGTTCCTTTTTTAGGAGAGCCTTACCTTCTCTCATGCAATTATGATGCCCAAGCCTTAAAAGCTTGGTACCTTGAGCAAGCTAAAATAGTGCTTGTGGAACGCACAGACTACTTTGCTACGGAAATGCGGCTCCGCCCCAAGCAAGTGATCGTGAAAAATCAAAAAACTCGCTGGGGAAGCTGTAGTGCGGATAATGTTATTCGCTATAACTGGAAAATCATTCAGGCCCCTTTGGACCTAGTTGATTACCTCATTGTGCATGAATTGGCCCATATCCAGCATAAAAATCATGGTCCGCATTTCTGGAGTAAGGTTTCACAATTTATCGAAAATCCACTACAATGCCGTAAAGCCTTGCATCACTTTGGACACAATCTGGCATTTGATCTAGGCTGAATGCAAAAATAAAGTCATGAATCCTCCAGCTTTTGCCGTCTCTATTTTTTACTTGACCTCAAACCTGTTTTGGTGTGTAATAGCAACTCTTTTTAAGAGCATGCCACGGCCTGGTAGCTCAGTCGGTAGAGCAGAGGACTGAAAATCCTTGTGTCGGCAGTTCGATTCTGCCCCGGGCCACCATGATTCTCAAGGCTTACAGCCTAATTTGAATTTTCAAAAATAATCTGTGGTCCACTCATGGTCCACTGCCATCGAAAACAGTCACTCACTATTGTATAATCATAAAACGATAAGGAGTAATAAAAATGGCTGTTATCGATAAACGCATCTCTACCCATTCAACCTGAAGGTGCTGGATTCAGGATTTGAAAGTTGTCGTTGATACGCGATCGCAAAGAGTGAGCAATTTGTGGTAAAAGCACTTCAAAGAAGTATGCAAGGCGCTCTCGGAA
>JAJZUD010000087.1 GCA_021848625.1 Pseudomonadota bacterium | reverse complement strand
ATATCTTGTTGCCGCCCTCAGATTCTTCTAATAACCCATTGTTTGATGAATTTAGAGATCCTGCAAATTCGGCTAATATATTGTCAGAGTTGATTTCTCCGTCAGAAAAAGGGCAAATAATGCTCAAAGCTGCGGAATGCAGCAGGCAGCTTGTATTGAACAACATTGGCAACATTATATGGTAGCTTTTATAGTTTATTTATTTTATGAAATGAGTATGCTACTGTCTCGTATGGATGGTTAGCTTTAAGCCCTTCAATTACTTTTTCAATTAAATAATCTGCTACAACCATTTCTACCAAATACTCTTCAACATATTCAATAGCCCCTTCTTTGCCAATATGAGGGCTGCTCCCTTTTAGGGGTCTAAATTGCCCTTGCCCTTTTGTTTGCCAAGAACAACAATCATAATTGCCAATTCGCCCTGCTCCTTTGGAGAACAGGGCTTGTTTTACTTGTTCCAGATGAGATTCTGGGACATAAAAGCTAAGTTTGTACATGATTGCCTCCTTGCGATTCAACAAAGTCAGCCCATTCCTGCATCATCTTGCGGCGTTCATCTAAGAACTCAGCACGATCATAAGCGGCAATGATTTTATTTTCCGGAGCGTGAGCCAATTGTCGATCAATGACTTCGTGGCGATAATTTAACTTTTCTTTAAGCGTAGTCATTGCAAGAGCCCTAAAACCATGGCCTGTGGTCTTTTCTTTGTAGCCCATGCGTTCAATCGCACCCAGAATGGTATTTTCGCTCATGGTGCCAGTTGCTTTGGCCTGGTTTGGAAAAAGATAATCTGATGCAGACTGAGAGCCCTTAAGCTCTTTTAAAATCTCCAAAACCTGTTTCGAGAGGGGAACGATATGATCTCGACGTTTTTTCATTCGCTCAGAGGGAATGATCCATGTTGCGCTGGTTTCATCTATCTCTTCCCATCGGGCCTTTAAAAGCTCACTTGTTCTAACAAAAGTGAGAAGAAGCATCTTCACCGCTAAGCGGGTTAATGGATAGAGTCTTGCGTTATTGTGTTCTAAACAACGCATAAAGCCTGGCAAGTCTTTTGCATCAAGCGCTTTGTAGTGGCCATGTGTGGCAGGTTTTAATGCATCTTTTAAATCAAGGCTAGGATTGCGATCCGCTCTGGCAGTTAAGACTGCGTACCGAAAAATGCGTGTGCAGTATTGCAAGGTGCGATGGGCTGTTTCATAAATCCCACGCTTTTCCATTTTTTTAAACACATCGAGCAATTCAAGTGCGCTAATTTCTGTAATAGGGCGTTGGCCTATTTCTGGGAAAATATCACGCTCTAGGCGATGCAAGATATCAAGAGCATGTTTTTCAGTCCAGCGATGTTTATTGTTTTCATGCCATTCACGGGCAATGGCCTCAAAGCTATTTTGAGCGTTGATTGAAACAAGGCGCTTTTCATGTTTCTTGGCTTGAGAAGGGTCAATATCCTCATCAAGCATTTTTCTGGCCTCAGAACGTTTATCTCTTGCGGCAGAAAGCGATACACTTGGGTAAAGGCCAATCGCTAGTTTCCGTTCTTTTCCAGCAAAACGATATTTGTATCGCCAGCACTTTGTGCCATTAGGTTTGACCAGTAAATAGAGCCCTTCGCTATCAGCCAGTTTGTATTCTTTAGCTTTAGGCTTAGCGTTTTTGCACATTAAATCATTTAGACTCATAGTGGGGGCCTCCGCAAATTAGCCTCTTCTCGGGGCCCCCAAAAAGGCCCCCAAAAAGTTTGGGCACAAGCGTGAAACAGGAACACTCCTGAGATGATAATATCGAGTATTTTCAGGGTTTGCAAGATACATTCCTCCATTAGTGATGGTTAGTGAATGTTCTTGAAAGATATAAATGGCGGAGAAGGAGGGATTCGAACCCCCGGACCTGTTACAGTCAACAGTTTTCAAGACTGCCGCATTAAACCGCTCTGCCACTTCTCCGCATTGGCAATTTCGTGAGGAACATTGCCAAAGGGGCATTTTACAGGCTTTTTAGAAGCGGTTCAAGCGCTTTTGCGTTTTTGTGTCATTCCTGCGTAGGCAGGAATCCAGTCTAATCCAACAAAGCTAAGGCCTTGAAGCAATTGGACTGGGTCCCCGCATCCGCGAGGATGACACCAAGAATAATTTTGCAAGTGGCTCAAGCTTAACGTATATCTTTATTGGATTGCACTTTTTCAATCAAATCAAGCACATTTTGAGCTTCTTCTGGGCTCAGTCCAAAGAGAACAATCCGGCCCCTTAGTGCAGACCCAGATGGAGCAATCAGTACAACTCGAGTTAATTTTAGGCATTTTTCAAAAAGCGATTGCCTGGATGCGAGGTTGACAATCCGATTGAGGCTAATCGCCCTTTTATTGATCCCTAAAAAACCAGAATATTGGATGCAGCGTTGGTTAGTTAAAAAATACCATGTTTTTTTGTGCGCCGCATTCGCAAGTAGGTAAAAAATGATTAGGAGAACTAGAAATACGCCCACTCCAAGTGACCAGGAATAAGTTTGGATAAAAAGCATAAACCGAGGGAATAGGGCAAGCAAGATAGAGAGAGATGGTTGGTCACGATTGGGAGGGAAGGCGAGCATCAGGCCAATCAATAGGCCAAATCCAATCACAGAGAGGGCAAAAAAATACACCCACACCCAGACCACATTGGGGTTGGGCTGCATTTCAACTAGTATCTCTTCTTGCTCATTGAGCTTGATTTGAGGTTTCATTAATTTTTAGCCTGTTTACGCATTTTATCGCTGATGACATGGGCAATATTTTCTGCCTCCTCTGGGGATAGGCCCACAATTGCGATGGTGCCACGTCCCCTTCCACTATAGGAAATGCCAGGTGCATCTAGGATGACAGCGCTGATTCCAAGCATATTTTCAAGCACATTTTGACGGATATTAACATCGACAATGTTGTTGAATTGAATAATTTGTTTATTAATGCCTAGGAACCCTGAAAAATTAATGCAACGCTCACTGGTGACAAAATACCAATGTTTTTTGCGTAAATTGTCTAGCCAGAAATAAATCACGCCAAAAAGAATCAATAGCAGCAGAATTGCAAATACTTCAAAGTGAGGGGCTAAAGCCGAGCTGAGGACGCCGCGAAATAAGTTAGCGCCATTGATAACAAAGGCCCAGCCAAAAATGATAATCAGTAAGAGCCAACGAAACGCCCTGGACACGAGCCAATACCACACCACTTTGGCTTGAGGTTGTGTTCTGATCAGGATAGTCTCACCATCATGGAGTAGAATATTCGGTTCCATTGTAAAGGCTCCTCTTTTTCCATCATTGTACCACAGGTTATAGTTGGGGTGGCAAGTGATTTTGCGCTCTGAGCTTCTCTAAGATCGGGCCAGCAAGTATTTTTCCAAGCTCCACACCCCATTGATCAAAGGCATTAATGTCCCAAATTAAGCTTTGCATAAAAATCTTATGTTCATACAAAGCGATCAGTGCGCCTAGCGTTTCAGGGGTCAGCTTTTGCAGAGTAATTAAATTACAAGGTTTGTTACCTGGAATCACTTTGTAGGAGGGCGTGTTTTCATTACGACCTTGTAGAAGTGCTTCAATTTGGCCATAGCAATTGGCCATAAGGGTGAGGTGATGCTCACGCCAAGGATGGTGCGCCTCTAGAGGGAGAATAAAATCAATGGGAATATTGCGCGTGCCTTGATGAAACAGCTGGTGAAAGGCATGTTGGCCATTGGTCCCGACGCCGCCCCACAATGCCGCACCAGTCTCGTAATGGACAGGCGTTCCATCCAAAGTCACGCGTTTGCCATTGCTTTCCATATCAGCTTGTTGCAGATAGGCGGGTAAAAGTTCTAAAGTTTGATCATAGGGGATTACGGCATGGCTCGCTGCGCCTAAAAAATTTTGGTTAAAAATGGCGATCAGGGCAAGCAGAGCCGGCATGTTTTGGTCAAAATCTGCTTTTTGAAAATGCTCATCCATGGCATGTGCACCGGCAAGCAAAGCTTTGAAGTTTTTTGTGCCGATAGCAAGACAAATCGGCAGGCCAATCGTGGACCATAAAGAGTAACGGCCGCCAATGTCATCCCACATTTCAAAAATACGCTCAGGCAGGATGCCCCAGGCCATGGCTTTATCGGGGGAGCCTGTTGCGGCTAAAAAATGAGGGGAAAGATTTTGGCCCGGTAAAGCGTTTTGTAGCCAGGTCTTGGCGCTATTGGCATTGAGCAGAGTCTCTGCTGTGGTAAAGGTTTTAGAAGCAATGATAAACGCGGTTTGAGTAGGGTCTAATTTTTGCAGTGTTTCGTAGAGGTCTGTGCCATCCACATTGGCAACAAAATGCAGTTTCAGTTTGGGATGTACATAAGGACGCAAAGCCCGCACCACCATGCGCGGTCCTAGATCTGACCCTCCGATGCCAATGTTGACAATATCAGAGATCGATTTACCCGTTGCGCCTAAGATTTGACCTTGACGAAACTGCTCGCTTAAGGCAAACATTTTGTCTTGTTGCATTTGAATGCGTTTTTGAGGGTGAGGCTCACGCAGGGCGGGGTGAGATACCGCACGTTGTTCAGTCACATTGATCGGTGCTCCTGCAAATAACGCATTTATTTTTGCTTTAAAACCATACTCTTTTAACCAAGATGCGGCTTGATGTAAAACAGCTTGATTAACATATTGCTGAGCATAATCAAGATGCAATCCCGCTGCATCAAGACAAAATTGATCTCTGCGCGCAGGGTTTTCAGCAAAGAGGGCACGGAGGCCTTGTTGATGTAAGGAAAGAACATCCGCCTGTAGCGCGTTTTGAAAAGCAGTAAACAGCATGATGGGCCAGCAATCTAAAAAAGAGGGCTCAATATAGCATTTTTTGATACACTCATGCTATATTGATAACGGGGAAACGGAAAGGAGAGTGGGATGAAAGAAAAATCGATTTTGATCGTGCCAGCCTTGATCTTGGCAGTGGGTGTAGCTTTGGGGGGCTATTTTGTTGGGCATGGTTTAGAGAGTCGAGAAGGATTTAATCGCTATGTTTCAGTAAAAGGTTTAGCTGAAACCACAGTCAAATCTAATCAAGCAATTTGGCAGATGACAGTGTCTTCAAGCGCCAATGATTTGCCGACCCTTTATGCGGGCATTGCAAAAGCACAAACCGCTGCGAAAAATTTTTGGTTAGGTCAGGGATTTGCCGCGGATCAAATTGATTTGCAATCAGCAACTATTAATGATAATCAGCAGTATGGGGGTAATACAACGGGGCCGCGTTATACGGCATCGGCGAATTTGCTCTTGATTACGCCGAATGTGGACTTGGTGAAAGCGGCCTCCCAGCAGTTGAACTTGCTGGTTAAACAAAACATCGTGATCAGCACGTCACAAATTAATTATAACTTTACTTCGCTTAATACCGTGAAGCCGCAGATGCTTGATGAAGCAACAGCCAATGCTGAGGTGGCTGCGCAGTCTTTTGCGAAAAATTCCGGTAATTCGATTGGTCGCATTCGAGATGCGTCACAAGGACAATTTACAATTCAAAATGACAACAACAATGGTATCTCTAGCATTATGAAGCTAGTGCGTGTGGTGACGACAGTAGATTATTTTTTGAA
>JAJZUD010000086.1 GCA_021848625.1 Pseudomonadota bacterium | reverse complement strand
GCAAACTGTTATCTAACTTTAAAATATAGTGATTGCCTGGATCATGTTGTGCTTGGAGCGTCCCTGCGCTGGCATGCATCACAAAAAAAAGCGCTGTTGGTTGAGAGGAATTAACGGTTTTAGCTTGCACGGCCATTGTCCCAAGCAATAACAGGCACCCCATCAGCAGGTTGAGTCTTGGCTTCATTGGCCTTACCCCCTTGAGTAATCTCCATTGGTTCAGCATAATACAAATTTTCAGGAAAAGAAATCCAAAACGATGCAAATTTCATTCTGGGGTGCAACAGGAACGGTCACAGGATCTAAATATCTTTTGGAGTTTCAAAACAAAAAAATCCTCATTGACTGTGGCCTCTTTCAAGGTGAGCGGACCCTGCGTGAACGCAATTGGGCCCCATTGCCGATCTCTCCCACAGCCATTGACGCAGTGATCCTCACTCATGCACATCTTGATCATTCTGGTTATTTGCCTCTTCTGGTGAAGCAAGGTTTTAAGGGGCCTATTTATGCAACTCCAGGGACCCAACAACTGTGTCGAATTTTATTACCTGATAGTGGCCATATCCAAGAAGAAGATGCCTTTTTTGCCAATAAACATGGATTTTCTCGCCATCATCCTGCGCTGCCCCTCTATACGCTTGAAGATGCAGAGAAAGTCATACCGCAATTTGTCAGCATTCCTTACGATGAGGTGAAAGAGCTTGCGCCAGGTTGCCACTTTCGCTTGATTCGCTCAGCACATATTTTAGGCTCTTCTTTTGTCCATATGCAAACAGAAGGACGGAGCATTTTATTTAGCGGGGATCTAGGGCGTCAACAGGATCCGATCATGCAGACCCCGGCTCTCCCCATCGCCGCGGATTATTTGGTTTTAGAATCCACTTACGGTGACAGACTGCATCCAGCGACCTCTCCCGAAGATCAATTAGCAGAGGTCATCAATACGACTGCGGCACGCGGAGGAACGGTGGTCATTCCTGCCTTTGCGGTGGGGCGCACCCAGAGTATTTTGTATTATATTTCACAATTACAGCAAAAAAGGCGCATTCCTCAACTCCCTATTTATTTGGATAGTCCCATGGCGGAGAGCGTGACAGACATTTATGCTCAATATTTGCACGAACGTTGTTTGGATCAAAAAACTTGCATTCACCTCAAAAATATTTGCACCTATGTGACGAGTGTAGAGGACTCACAAAGATTGGACCAGTCGCCCTACCCTGCTGTGATTATTTCAGCAAGTGGGATGGCAACGGGGGGGCGAGTTTTACACCACTTAAAGGCCTTTGCTGGGGGCGAGCGCAACACCATTTTATTTGCAGGATACCAAGCACGCGAAACTTTGGGAGAGCGCCTCATCAGTGGTGCAAAAGAAGTAAAAATTCATGGTCAAACTGTTAAGGTTCGTGCAGAAGTCAAAACAATCAGCAATCTCTCAGCGCATGCCGATGCAGGGGAAACACTCTCCTGGCTACGTCATTTTAAAAAAATCCCACAAACCACTTTTATCACCCATGGCGAACCGGGTCCCGCCGAAGCATTAAAGCAAAAAATCACCCAGGAATTAGGCTGGCATTCTGTGGTGCCTCAGTATCTAGAAACAGTGAAGCTATAGCGATTCTTTTTATTCCTCACCTTCAGACTCATCGCTATGCCCTTCCTTAACGCGTTGCGATTGATCTTCATCATCATAAGCACTGGGGAAGGCATGCCCCCCGGGGGTCATATTCGGTGTCAAGCCTTGAGCCGCTTCAATACCAAGATTGTATTGAGCTGATGCAGCCATGCCCGCAATCTCTCGAGTTGCCCCTGCTGGCGCATACGAATTAGAGAGCCCCTGCGCCTGTCGCAATGCCGCAATGCCCTTGGTCATTGACAAAGAAGTGGATTGCTCCTGGGCTCCCTGCCCTCCCTCTTCATCTTGATTTTTATTGATATAGCGGGGCAGGAGATTGGGGTCCATCTCTAAGATTTTTTTACTGTCTATCGGTACTGTGCTCATCGTATTCACCACCCTTTAGAATACATTATAATTTAATATTTTTATTATTGCAATTTTTTTGTGTTTGCAGTCAGAGCTCCGCGTACCTCGATTTGCCATTCTTTTTTATAAGCAACCATGCTAGAATGAGCCGTTTTGACTGGACAGAGATTATTTTGCATAAGCTAAAACGGGAGCTTCTCACTTTTATTATCGTAGGCAGTATTAATACCATGTTTGGTTATGGTCTTTTTTGCTTATTTATCTACTTGGGTTTAAATCATCTCATTGCCATTACACTCTCTTATTGCTGTGGCGTTCTCTTTAGTTTTCAAACCATTGGCCGTTTTGTTTTTCATTCCCATCACCCCAGGCTCATTATCAAATTTGTGACGCTCTACGCCGGACTCTACCTTTTCAATGTGATTTTTCTGGAAAGTTTAAAAGTTTTCTCGCATAATTGGTATCTGAATGGACTGATTACCACTATCGTGGCTGCAGGACTTTCCTTTACTTTAAACAAACTATGGGTTTTTCGAAAAGAGGATATTGCATGACATTCCAACCAAAGAAACTGCTAGTCACGGGTGGAGCGGGTTTTATTGGCTCCAATTTTATTCACTACTGGCAGAAACATCACCCTGATCACTTTATCGTTAATCTTGATGTCATGACTTACGCAGGGAATTTGCAAAATCTAGCGGGTCTACCTCATCTGAGCCAATATTTATTTGTAGAGGGGGATATTCGTAATGGCCATCTTGTTGAACAATTACTGAGGGGGCATCACATTGATACGATTGTTCACTTTGCTGCTGAATCCCACGTAGATCGATCGATTGCTCACCCCGATGTTTTTGTGCAAACCAATGTAATCGGGACCTATACCCTGCTAGAGGCAGCGCGTAAAGTATGGCTGGATGAAAAAAAATGGACAGCAGCAGATTGCCGTTTTCATCATATTTCAACAGATGAAGTCTATGGCAGTTTAGGCTTGGATGATCCTGCTTTTACGGAAGTTTCGCAATATCAACCAAATTCACCGTACTCAGCTTCCAAGGCCGGCTCAGATCATCTGGTCCGTGCCTACCACCATACTTTTGGACTACCCACTACCTTGTCTAATTGTTCCAATAATTTTGGCCCACGCCAACACCCAGAAAAGCTTATTCCCACTATTATTCGCCATTGCATGCAATGGAGCCCCATTCCTGTTTATGGGGATGGCAATAATGTCCGGGATTGGCTTTATGTTGAAGATCACTGCGAGGCGATTGAGCGCATTCTTTACCAGGGCGTCATTGGACAGGCCTATAATGTGGGTGGTAAAAACGAATGGAGCAATCTTGATTTAGTAGAGTTAATTTGCAATATTTTTGATCGGCTTCACCCCCAATCCAAAGGCTATGACTCTTTAATTAGTTTTGTGAAGGACCGTCCTGGACATGACTACCGTTATGCAATTAACCCTGAAAAAATCAGCACTGAGCTGGGCTGGAGTGTGACACATCACTTCGAAGATCAACTCAAAAACATGATCCTCATCTGTTTGGAAGAAGTGGACGCCATTTAATGCCCATACACTCGACTTTTTTGCAAAAGCCGCGTTCTTTGCAAATGTTATTGGGCATCAGCTTGCTGTGGGCATTCTTGTGGATGTTTTTCCTCTGGCCTGAATCTTTTACCTGGATGGGTTATCAGAATGCGACCACTGCTGATACCGCTCAGCATCTATCCGGATGGTACGCTTTTATGCGAGATTCTTGGCATTTTCCGTTACTTAAAACGCTCCTTTTGGATGCGCCACAAGGGACCAATATCTCCTTAACCGATAGCCTTCCCCTGCTTGCATTGCTCTTTAAGCCTTTTCAGCGTTTTTTGCCGCTTGCCTTCAATGATTATGCGCTCCTGTTTGTGGTTTATATGATGTTGCAATCTTCTGCTGCAGCCCTCCTGGCCTGGAGCCTGAATCAAAAAAACCTCCTCGCTAATATCGCCTTTTGTTTTTTTGCCCTGAGTGCGCCTATCTTGACCTATCGCATTGGGATTGCTGACTCCCTCTGCTGTCAATTTATTATTTTGTTTGCATTGAGCCTGTATTTTTTTAATCATCAACAGCGCCTTTCTTTGCAGAGAGCCCATGTCTATTTTGGCCTGCTATTGGGTGCGGCTTTACTCATTCATCCTTATTTGGCTGCGATGAGCTATCCCTTCTATTGGGCTAGTCTCTACGAACTGCAGGGCGCCTCTCGCGCTCAAAAATGGAAATATGTAGCTTGTATGCATGGCCTGCTTTTGTTGGAATGCCTTATTTTTGGCTTAGATACAGGCACCCAAGCTGTGGTTGGCTTTGGTATACTCAACATGAATTTGCTGGCGCCTGTTTATGGTGGGTGGCTTTTTCATGATCGCGCATTACTCGCCCTCCCCACACAATGGGAAGGCTTTGCTTATTTGGGCTGGGGCTTAATCCTGATGTTTATATTGGCCTGTTTCTTACAGCGTGCATCACTGCGTACATTATGCAAAAATTATCGCCCTCTGCTGATTGCAACCTTCTTACTCTTTATATTCGCCATCTATGGCTCGATTGATCTGGGCTCGATTCACATTATCCGTATTGGTGCACCGCATTTTTTTCTGACCTATGATTTTCGAACTAATGGGCGATTTTTCTGGCCTTGCTTTTATTTAATCATGGGTTTTAGCTTAAAGAGCGTGCTCTCAAAACGTCCCAATGCCAGTCTCCTTATCTTGCCTGCTTTGCTGCTGGTACAAGTCTTTGATACTTCAGGTTATACCTTAATTGCAAAAGCAGCATTGACCCAAAATATGCAAGCACCCTCAGCGCAAATTCAAGCTATTTCTGCTTTGGTTCAGCAAAGTCAAGCTGTGGTCATCTATCCCCCCATGGCCTGCCCTTACACTAATGAGGGCAATCTCGCTTTGATGCAATATCTGGCTGCAAAAGCAGGGGTGCCGATTAACACAGCCTATACCGCCCATTTTGAAAGTTCGGATCATTGTCATGATGAAGCCCCTCTTTTTGCCAAAAAAGCTGCTCTTTTATTGGTTTCACCGCTTACAACCCCTTCTGAAACGATAAAGCAACAACTGAAAACTGCCCCCTCCAATTGTCAAATTATTGGAGCCATCTTTTACTGTTTGGTGAATCATCATGGCGCTTAAAAAAAATCTATTAATTACCCTTCTTTTTACGGTGATTGCAAGCTTTCTCGTTGCAGCAATTGCTTCTCCAGATGCGATCCCGCCCTCTGCTTCGGATGCCCTGTATCATGTGATGAATATTTTTGAAGCGCATCAAGGCTTACAACAAGGTCAATTCCCACTGCGAGTTGCAACCGATGTTGAACAAGGTTGGCTCTATCCAATCTTCCAATTCTACGCACCTTTTGCCTATTCTGTAGCAGGGATTATTGGTTTTATTATTCTTCATAACCCCTGGAATGTTTATAAAATAACGCTTTGCTTAGCAGGAGTGCTCGGCGCTTGGTATGCCTACAAGCTTTATCTATTTTTATTTAAAGACGAGGTCGCGGCGTTGTTAGGTGCAGCGCTTTATCTTCTCTCCCCCTATTTGCTTGTCAATATCACCGTGCGCTGTGATTTTACTGAAGCCTTTACCCAATGTATTCTACCTGCCACCCTCTATTATGCTTTTCGCCTATTTTACGCTGAAAAAAAGGATCGCCATGTTTATTATTTTGCCGCAGCATTGATATTAGCCTATTATTGCCTTGCGACTTCGCATTTTATTACGTTTGCTACAACCAGCTTTTTTCTGGCACTTCTGTTACTTTGTCTGGCGTTTAAAGAAAAACGGCTCTTTGCACTGCCAAGATTGATTTGTTGTGCCTTGACTTCATTGATTTTGGCGGCCTGGTATCTGGGCCCCATTTTATTTTTGCATGCGCATCTCTTGATGGGGACTTATGAAAT
>JAJZUD010000085.1 GCA_021848625.1 Pseudomonadota bacterium | reverse complement strand
CAACAGAGATGCTCAAAGCGAAACATCCTGAGCTCTTGGTTGAGGGGCCGATCCAATATGATGCCGCCGTGGATCCCGTGGTTGGCAAAAGCAAAATGCCCGATTCTCAGGTGGCAGGTCGTGCAACAGTATTAATTTTCCCTGACTTAAACTCGGGAAACAATACCTACAAGGCAGTACAACGCGAAACAGGGGCCATTGCAATTGGTCCGATTTTGCAAGGACTGAATAAGCCAGTCAATGATTTAAGTCGAGGTTGCACAGTAAAAGATATTATCAATACGGTGATCATTACTGCGATTCAGGCACAAGGATAAGTAGATGAACATTTTGGTGTTAAACGCGGGCAGCTCTTCTTTAAAGTACAAATTGTTTGCTGATGAAAAAGAAATAGCCGGGGGCAGCATCGAGACTATCGGAGAATGTATAGCGTATCCCAGTCATGAAGCTGCGCTCAATGCAGTATGCAAGCAACTCAATTTAAGTCATATTGATGCAGTTGGCCATCGTGTTGTTCACGGCGGTGTTGCGTTTTTTAAGCCAACTGAAATGGATGATGCTGCACTTCAAGCGCTAAAAGATATTTCATTCCTTGCTCCTCTACATAATCCAGCTAATATTATGGGAATCGAATTAGCGCGCCAGCTTCTGCCACATTCACGCCATGTTGCGGTCTTTGATACTGCATTCCATCATACATTGCCGGAGCCTGCTTATACCTACGCTTTGGATCGAGAGTTAATGAATACTTTACAGATTCGACGTTATGGATTTCATGGTATTAGTCATGAGTATGTCAGCCGCGAAGCCTGTAAAATTTTAAATAGCTTGCCTGAAGAAACCAACTTAATTAGCTTACACCTTGGTAATGGTGCCAGCGCTTGTGCAATTCAAGAGGGGCGTTCTATTGATATTAGTATGGGTATGACTCCGTTAGAGGGTTTGGTGATGGGAACGCGCTCAGGTGATCTGGACCCAGCCATCGCACTGCTGCTTGCCAAGCATTTGGGCGGCATTGATGCAGTAGATGCGTTCCTGAATAAAAAATCTGGTTTAAAAGGCTTGTGTGGTGATAATGATTTACGGACAATCGAGGCCCGAGCCAGAAAAAATGACCCCTCTGCGCAACTTGCCCTTGATATTATGGTTCACCGTTTGCTTAAATATATTGGTAGCTACTATGCGCTGCTCCCCAATCTTAAAGCAATGATTTTTACAGGTGGAATTGGTGAAAACTCTCAGTGGGTGCGTGGGGCTGTTTTATCGCGATTAAGGCACTTAGGCATTGAGTTTGATTCTGCACAAAACGGCCTCAGCTATGAGAGGGATTTGCGCTTGACGACTCCAAAGAGTCCAGTTGCAGTTTTTGCTATTCGGACGAATGAAGAGCTGTTAATTGCGCAGTCTGTCGCGCAAGTTTTGGTCAAATCCCTGTGACTGCACATTGATGTTTTGGATTTTAAAGTGGGGCAATGCATTGAGTTGATGGCTAATCATCAAGACGGTACGTCCCGTCATCAAAGGGGAGATGGCCGCCCAAAATGCAAGTTCCGTACTGCGATCTAGACCCTCAGTGGGTTCATCAAGAAGCCAAATGGGTGCATTATGGAGAAGAGCCCTTGCCACAGCGAGGCGATGAAGTTGCCCGCCCGAGAGTTGAATGCCGCCTTCACCTAACCAGGTATCCAGGCCCTGGGTGAGGTTATTAAACCAGTCTTGCAATTGCACCTGGCCTAGTGCTTCTATTAGTTCCATATCCTTGGCTTCTGGTTGAGCCAAAAGGAGGTTATCTCTGAGTGTCGCACTAAAAAGATGAGGGCGCTGGGTAATGACGCTCATGAGTCGGCGTAAGTCCGTCTCAGCTAGATTTTGAATAGGGACTTGGCCTATTTGAATGTCCCCAGCATCGGGATCAAAAAAACGCGCCAATAGGTGTATCACCGTTGATTTTCCTGAGCCACTTGGTCCAACCAGTGCCATATGTTCGCCATGATGAAGGGTTAAATTAAAATTTTGCAATACTGGTTGATTGGCCGTATAGCCAAAAGATACCCCGCGCCATACGATATCATACCTTTGGGGAAGGATCTGTGAATGAGGGGGGAAGGATACCGCAGGTGCAGTGTTTTTTAAGGCATTCAAGCGGGTAGAGGCTAATTTGATTTTGCTCCAATACTGTGCAGCGGCACTAATTGGTGCCAAAGCCTCAAAAGCCGCTAAGCCAGCCAGCCCCACCAAAGCAATATTAGCGCCATTCAAGCTCTGCGCTCGTACCATCGGCGTGGCAACAGCAATCAATAAAACCAAGGTTCCTCCAGACAGCAAGAGCAATAAAGCCGATGCTAAGCCCTGAATACACGCCATTTTAAATTGAGTTTTAATAAGGGCATGACTGGTATGTGCGATTTTTTGCCGATGTTTTTCCCACTGGCCGAGCAGGATGAGTTCGCCTAAATTTTGTACGCCATTGACCAGGTCTTGGCGTAGGCCTGCATTCAAAAGCAATTGCATTTCGCCCGCTTTTTTACCTAAAACAGCCATAATGAGGGGGAGGGCCACCAAGCCGAAGAGGAGCATCCCGCAGATTAAAAAAACAAAGCTCATGCTGAAAAAATGAAGGTAAATGCCAAGTAAAATAATAATACCCAAAGCTGCAACAAGCGGGGTAATAATGCGGATATAGAGTTGATCGAGCGTATCGACATCGCTCACCATACGGTTTAAGATTTCGCCGCTGTGATAGCGAATTAAATGGCTCGGTGCGAGAGGCTCTAGCACAGAGTACAGCGCCACTCTTAAGTGAGATAGTGTTTTAAACGTCACTTCATGGGTGACAACGCGCTCTCCATAACGTGCCAAAATGCGTAAACTTGAAAAAAAACGCACACCAGTGCTGGGTAAAAAATAGTTAAATGCCAGTGTCGTGCTGAGTCCTAGTCCCGCAAAGGCTGCTGCCGAAATAAACCAACCTGACAAGGACAATAGCGCAATCCCAGCAGCAAGCGTGAGTGTGGCTAAAATACAGCCCAGAAAAGCCATTTTGGTTTTCATAATTCGATGATCCTATCAGTCGGTAGTAAAGTTTCGATGCGATGAGTAAGCAGGATCAAAGTTTTTCCGCAGCTGTATTCACGCAGACTTTGCATTACAATAGCTTGATTTTCCATATCTAAATTGGCTGTGGGTTCGTCAAGAAGTAAAATGGGAGGATCGCGTAGATACAGGCGAGCCAAAGCAATACGTTGCGCTTGTCCGCCGGACAATCCTATATTCTGCTCTCCTAAAGGCGTATCTAGGCCCAATGGCAAGGCCATGACGCATTCTTGCATTGAGGTTTTTGCGAGGGCATTCCATAATTGCTCTTCTGTGGCATTGGGCTTTGCCATCAATAAATTATCGCGAAGGGTCCCCGGAAATAAAGTCGGCTGCTGGGATAACCAACCTATGTGCTTCTGCCACGCCGCTAAATTTTGCGCTGATAAGATGGTGTCGCCAATTAAAATTGCACCCTCGGTCGGGGTAATAAAGCCTAAAAGTAAATGAAGGAGGGTGGACTTGCCTTTGCCGCTTGGTCCAATGATAGCAAGATGCTCTCCCGCATTAATTGTGAGCGAATAATGGGTGAAGACGGGCGTGTCTGCTCCAGCATAAGTAAAACTTAGATCTTTGAGCTCAATGGCACAAGGCCAAGCGGTTGGCAAGAAAGAGGCCTCCGTAATCGGTAAAGCATGAGGGGGGGTGAGCGCCAAAATGGTTTGGATCTCTTCTGCCGCCCCTACCGCAGCAGCGCGAGCATGATAATGGGTGGAAAGCTCACGCAAGGGCAGAAAAAACTCGGGGGCTAGCAGCAAAATAAAGAGCGCACTGTACAGGTCAACTGGCTGGCCAATATGGATATGGTGCAGCAGGCTTAAGCCTAAATAAGTTGCCAATAATGCCACCGAGCAGGCTGAAAAAAATTCAAGTATCCCAGAGGATAAAAAAGCCACACGCAAAGTCTGCATGGTGGTTTTGCGATAATCTTCTGAAACCTGGTAAATTTTATTGGTTTCAGCGCGGCTTTGGTTAAAGAGTTTGAGGGTATTTAAACCTTGTAGGACATCCAGAAAATGAGCGCTCATGCGGGAGAGTGCCTGGAAGTTTTTTTGGTTGATGGATGCGGCGCCCATACCCACTAAGGCCATAAATAAGGGAATAAGCGGGGCAGTGATGAGTAAGATCAACCCAGCCAACCAATTTAAGGAAAACACCACGCACACGATTGCAAGTGGTATCATGATGCATAAGCTCATTTGAGGTAAATATTGGGCAAAAAATCCTTGTACAGCTTCCACTTGTTCTAAAGCACAGCTAATCCATTCACCACTGCGTTTTTTTTGGCTTAAAATGGGTCCCAGGGACTGTAGTTGATCAATAATCTGTAGGCGTAAGTTTTGACGAATTTTGGCCGCAGCTTGGAATCCGCTGATTTCTTTAAGCCAAATCAACAATGCGCGCAGGATGAGTAAAGCAACCACCATCAATAAAGGCCTTAAAATCAGAGACTGAGTTGCGCCATGTAAAAAAATAGCATCAATGATGTGCGCAATGTAATGCAATTGAACAATCAGCAGCAATGCGCTCAAAAAACCCAGACAAATAGAAAGGCTGACCCATTTTTGAGCCATTTTTTTTTGCTGCATGAGCCAGCGTGTGGGGGAATTTTTTTTCATGATGGGGGTAATCCTTTAAGCTCGGCCTTTCCAAATAAAAGTCCGCGCAAATATGCTGAGCCAAATCAGGCTTAACGCAATCACCAAAATCCGGCCAAAAATATGGAAAAATAATAGATCTGTTTGAATCCCTAGATTAACTGTTGCCATCGTATAAACACCCAGGGGGAAGGTATAAGCCCAAAATCCTAAATTGAATTGAAGCTGCCCCTGCACTAAATAGTAAACCGTGGCCACGCAGGCAATCATAAACCACCAACTGGCTAATGCCCAGAGGAGAATGCCCGCAAGCAGGCCGACCCCTGGAAGCAATGCTAGCAAATGCATCATAGGCTCAGAAGAAGGCGCTGAGAGGGTGAGGCTATTTTGTCCTAGCAGCAACATGGCTAAAGAGCCTGTTCCTGTTGGCCCTAAGGGCAGCCAAATAGAAGCCGCGAGTTCCTTAGGGGGGAATTTATGAATGCAAAGTCGATGAAAAAAAATGACCAGAATGCTCAAAGCCAGTGAGACGGAAATAGACCACAACACCAAGCTAAAAAGCAGCACACTGATTACGCTTTCTGCGGATAAGTGGGGTAGCAAAAGCCCCCCTCCCGCAGCAGCAACTTCACAAGCAACAAAAGGGAGCAGCCATACCGCGGTCATGCTTTCTAAGGCATGTTGTTGTCGAGTAAACATGCAATAGGGCACAACCAGCACGCTTAATATCGAAAGAAAAGTGTCCAGCCACCAAAGCAGAGAGGCGATGTGAATTGCAAATGCGCCAAAAAATAGGCCTCCAAATAGGACAAATCCATTCACAATGGTCATTAAACCCATCGGAATACATCCTAAAAACATAGCCTGGGTAGGATGATGCAAAAGTCGCCACCAGGCTTCGGGATGCAATATACTTTGGCAAAGCAAAACCAAAGTAAAGAACAAAAACAGCATAATATTCAAAAGCCAGAGCCCAGTTGCAATTGGAGAAAGCCACGCAAAGAAAGGCGTGAGAGTATTGAGGCAAATCGCTGTAATCCCTGTGCCCATGGTGGTGGCATACCAGTTAGGGGTAAAATTTTTGACAAAATTTAAAATATTGCTTTCTTTCATGTGATGAGCCAGTTGTGTTTTTGTAGCAGAGGCATATGATCGCGCCATCAATTTGGATGAGGCAATTTTACCGAATGTGGATCAACAATCCAATTGGGTGCATTGTGTGGGCTTGTCAATTTTATGTGAGTGATATAGCTTTAAGCAATGAATATAAGTGGTGCAAGGAGTGGGGTGTGATTGAGATTCATGCGCAGTGGGCAAAAAG
>JAJZUD010000084.1 GCA_021848625.1 Pseudomonadota bacterium | reverse complement strand
GAGTAAGTCTTGACTACTCATCACCATACCCCCTGCAGGACCAAAAAATCCCGCATTAAAATGGGTTTTGGCGTTTTCCGTGCCTTCGCCATTGGGATAGGCATGCGCTATTTGTTTTTCAACATTCTTGGGATAGAAAGCATCACTGTAAAAAGTATGTTTTAAACCCAAAGGTGTAAAGAAGCGTTGTTGATAGACTTGTTCCAAAGATTGCCCTGTCACTTTTTCAATGATGAGGCCTGCCAGGTAATAATTAGTGTTGGAATAGCACCAACCTTTGCCAGGGGCAAAATAATCCGGTTGTTGATAGGCGATATTGATGAGTTGTTCAGGCTGAATGGTTTCTTGATATGATTTTGCTTCTAAAGCCGCAAACTGAGGCGCTTTCGTAAAATTATAGATGCCACTTGTCATATTGAGCAGTTGGCGAATAGTGATGTTTTTCCAACGAGGATATTGGGGGAAATATGGCCCAATGGGATCATCTAAATTCAGTTTATATTCTTGCTGCAACTGTAAAAGCGTGGCAGAGACAAACGTTTTTGAAATACTCCCTACGCCATACAGTGTATCAGGCGTAACGGGTATTTTACCATTTTGGGTGATGGTGCCACTGACATAATTTTGGATTTGATTGGTGTTTAAGTCTTCAATACTGACTACGGTAGAAGTCACATGATTTTGCACTCGCCATTGGTCAAGGGTGCTTTGAAAGTTCGTGTTATCATCAGCAAAACTGAATTGACTCAAAGAAAACAGTAAGCCTACAGGCATAAACAGCAGATAGAAAATTTTTTTCATGGTCATCCTACTTCGTAATCATACTGCAGATTATACCGGCAAAAGATTTTTTGCAGTAGCGTGAACGATAAGATTACGTTAAAAGAAAAGCGGTGGTTTAGCTTCTCATGGCGTTTGCTTCATCGTAGCTACAGCATCAATCACGAGATTAGGTTGATCTTTTTGAATAAAGTGCCCTGAGTCCCACGCAATGATTTGAATAGCATGGGGAGAGAGTTTTAAAAATTCTTTTTGCCATAATTGCCAGCTTGATTCATCAACATTGGATGCATGCTTTGTTGCAGTTAAGATGATCAATGGAATCGGTGGAAAAGGACGGGCTTGTTTTACTTGAAGTCGGCTTTGTTGAAATCCTACAAATTCAGGATAATACGGCAAGTTTTTGTTTGGATGAACATGAACTTCGGGCTCATTCATGCTTGAAGAATCGACCAGTGCCACGCCCAATACGTCTTTAGGATAAAGCTGAGCAAATAATTGAGCATAGAGTCCACCTAGGGAATGCCCCACAATAATGTAGGGAGGTTGAATCTTGGCTTGGACCAATAAGGCGTGCAAGAGAGTCGCATTATCTTGGGCAGTAAAAATCTTTAATTTTGGGTCTGCAGGGCTTTGGCCCAGACCAGGCAGATCATAGCTGATTGTTTCTGCAAAGGTAGAAATGCTGGGAATGACTTGATTCCAAGTTGTGCTATTTTGTCCTAGTCCGTTAATAAAAACCACAGCGGGATGATGTCCTTCCCCTTGGATGTTTGCGTAAATTTCTGTGCCATTGAGATCAAAACATTGTCCTCCATTGGCTTGAACTTGCGGGTTTGCTGGACATGCATAGCCGATGCCTATTGCTAGCCATGTCACTGCAATCAGCAGGCACAAGCTTTGTAATCTTGGTCTCACCATTGCTACTCCTTCAACTGTGACAATAAGTCGGGCACTAATATTTTGTAAACATCCATAAAATCTAGCTTTTCAGCGCCAAGTTTTTGATAAAAATTCTGGCCCTGTAGATTATCCTTCATGCAGAAGACATTGATGCGCTCAATGCCTTTGTTTTTAGCAATTTGTGCCAATGTACGAATCAGTTTTTGACCCAATCTCATTTGCCTATAATCAGGGTGGACGTAAAGATCATCAATTTGAATCATCGGCGTCGAATTAAAGGCGCGATTCGTGTTCGCAAGGCTGTACAAGCAAAAACCTGCCAGGGTGTTGTTGCAGCTGGCCACTAGAGCCTGCCAGTCTGCATTTTTTCCAAAGAGTTCTTCTTCTAGGCGTAAGCGAGTCATTTTAAAGCGATCCAGCAATCCTTCATGGTGGATTAGATCAACCAGCATGTTAAAAAGGGAGTCGAGATCGTCTTGGGTTACTGGTCTGATGATGCATGTTTCTATCATGATATGATGCCTTATCTTAGCGCTGTGAGCTTGTGACCGCCAATTTGCAGCGATCTTTTTGAATATCGTCAATAGAATTACATTCAAGGATTAAGATGTCGGAAAGTGCTTCCACTTGGTGAGTCACAAAAGGAGTGATTTCAATCACAGAGGGGTTGGCTAACGTGATCTCTTGAGCGTTGGGTTCATCCTTATGTCGATAAGAAAAGTGAATTGTGCCTTGTAGTAATACAAAAATCTTAGGATTCGTCCCAGGATTTTTGCCTTCATGATACGTGTTTCCAGAAATGCTTCCTGCACGTCTAAAAATGGAGATAAATTGCGACTGTGTTCTCGGCAGCGAAAAGGTTGCAGTCGACCCTCGGTCATCTTTACCGATTTCGTGCAGAGGGGTTATTTTTACAGGTTCGGTCATCATCAGGCTCTGGACAAGTGGTTGGTTTCATTTTACATGAAATCACTCAATACATAAAACAATAGCCCCAGGATTTGTAAGCCAATAATCAGGCTAAACCCTACCGTATAAGGCACAAGTCCCATGCCAAATTGTGTCAAAAAAGCAATGCCATAAAAGCCGATATTCATCGCCATGGTGGTGCTCCCAATCAATTTTTGTTCAAAGCGTTGGGTTAAGGCAGCATAGGCCAAAGTGGTATAACGATTGCAGAATCCAAAAAGAATCCACGGCCAGTATTGTTCAATATTCACCAGACGAAACATCAAGAGAATTTGCATGACAATAAACAAGAGAGAGCCAATACAGATCACACGAGTTACGGGCCATTTGAAATAGTGCCCTAAGCGTTCAGCAATAAAGCCCCAGCTTAAGTCGCCAATACAATTGGCGATGCCTGCAGCAAGCAGATATTTAGCAATTTGCATGAGGGTTAATTGGTGGAAGGAGTGCAGCCAAGGCACCACCCACAATCCCATAAAGGCTGTTTTACTGCCATAAGCAAAGCAGACTAACAAAACCACTTTCCAAAAAAAGCCTGATGTGAAAATCGCTTTGCTTTTCAATAATTGGGTTTTCAAACGCGGTGTGTCGGCATGGTTGGAATCAGAAGAGTCTGGCACAAACCAATAAAACCAAAAAGCCATCAAAAGAGTCAAGAAGCCATAAATAAGCAATAAACTACGCCAGGAGATCACGTGGAGTAACATGACTGTGGGCAAACTGGCAATCAGCCCTGCAGCGACTTCAACGGATAAAATAAGCCCATCGATCAAAGGAATTTGAGTCAAAGCAACATAAGGACGTAAGGCTTTAAAACCGGCCATCAGCCCACCGCTTAAACCGATTCCCATCAAAAAACAGCCCAGCCATAGCATCCACGGATTCCATGCACCCGCAAAAATGCCCATGCCGACCGAGGCAATCAGCAATAAAGCAATCTGGATGCGACGTGCGCCATAAAAATCAATCAGCGTGCCTAAAGGAAATTGCATCAATGCAGTAAAAAGGAGTGAGCTTGAGAAAATAGCACCGACCCAAGCTTTGCTTAAGTGAAATTCAGGAATCAAATAGACACTTAAAATCCCATTGACTGAGCTAAAGAATGAACCCAGGAAAACAGCCAGTAAGAAAGGCAGAAAAACTCGTAAGAAGGTTTTAGCCATAAGGGTTCCAGGCTCACTTCACACTAAGAGGTCGGTACATGATATGGGTGTCTACAAACCCTTTGGATAAATGCTTAAACCCCTTGGGCGTGGTGCCAATGATGCAGAAGCCCAGTTTTTTCCACAGGTGGACTGCAGATTCATTCGTACTGACCACAATATTAAACTGCATCGCACTAAATCCTGTGGCTTTGGCTGCTTCAATAGAATGGAAAGCCATTGCTTTGCCAATACCATGGCTGCGATAATCTGGATGAACCATATAAGCTGCATTGGCAATATGGGCGCCCAAGCCAGGTTGATTGGCTCGGATAAAATAGGTGCCGACAATGACCTCATTGATGAGTGCAACATAGGTTTCTTTTTGTGGGGGCATCCAAAGCGAATAAGCCTCTTCTTTGGTGGTATCAGGCGCATAGGTGTAAGTGTCGCCTGTTTTGACCACTTGATGAAAGATATCCCAAATGCCTACAAAATCTTGGTCTGTTGCTTTGCGGATTAAAGGGGTGGACATGGGCTTTCCTTTATATCTTCATTATAATATTTTTGCACCATATGACCAAGCTTTTGGCTTGTTATAGTGTTGCATCATGAGTAGCTGATGCTGTTTCTCCGCCGCCCATGGTTGCAAAAGTTTGTGGGCTGGGAGCGGGTTTTGGTTCAATCTGCACTTCAAGGCGATCATTCAGTGTGACAGTACAGCATGGGATTTCAGCTTGTCGCTCTGGAAAACGACGTAAGTCTGCAATGATTTCAGTTAATTTGGCTTTATCCGCAGCCAAGCGTAGGTTTAAAGGGGGCTGAACAAAAGAATCTGTACTCACACTGCGTGCAAGATATTCGCGACAAGCGGTTAGATAAATAGACAAAGCAATATGCAATGCGAATTGGGGTTCTCCTGGAAGTAAAGCAAGACTGTTGTCAAATAAAGCAGGAACATAGGTGGGTGCCCGTGTTTTTAGAGCATCTGGCCTGACTAGAATATCTTGTGGGACAGCAGCTAAAGCTGCACTGATTTCAGAAAGAATCGCACTGGGTGCATAAATGCGTGACCAAGCGGCAATTTGGGTTGTTAAGTAGCGTACGCCTTCTTCTCCTTCTAGGCCTAAGCTTGCAGCACGGAAAGAAAGATAATGCGACAGAATTTGGGGAATAAAATCAGGTTCATGCGTGCCGCGTTCAAGTAAGGTGTGTAATTGCAATAAAGCGGCTGTATTCCCTTCATGCAAATACATTGATCCATGTGGGTCTGCATCAGGTGCCACAGTGACCTTAAATCCTGTGATATTGATAAACCATTGTAAGTACCAAAACTCAAACGTTTTTTGACGTGTTTCAGGTTCAGTAATGCGTGCACAAGCTTCTTCCGCTGCTTTAAACATACCTTGATTGCCTTCAATGTAAAGCATGTGGCGGAGATGGCCAAAGGCAAAAGCATCCCGAATCAAAAATTGAACTGCTGGATCTAAATCTGCATAGACAGGATACATTTCAGGACACTTTGAAACAGTCACATCTAAAAATTCAATACTATCGGCAGGGTGGCCACCTAGTTTTTCGGTTGCTGCTGCTCTTGCGGTAGGTGAAAGCGAAATAGATCCGATCAGAGTGATAGCGCGCAAGGCTAAATACTCTGCTTCACTCATTGCCTGGATTTTCTTAGCAAAAGTAGCAAATTGCTCCGCAGTCATTTTGGGCTCGACTTGGGCTTGTACAAAGCGTTCATACTCGTTATCGCGCAGCAGTTGCATATTGCTCAAGCGATTTAGCGCACGTTTTACTTCAAAATGAACATCGAAGCTAGGCTCTCCAGAAGGGGTGGTGATCGGATTGCCCATGCACCAAGACAGAGTCTCTAATTCTGCAGGGGAAAGTACTATTTCGGGGTAATATTTGCTGCGGAAGGTTTCGATTGCGGCTTGATTGGCTGTAAAACTCATGAGGAAATCTCCATCTGATTAAGTGCCGAATTATTATATATCATCAGACTGTTTCGGGATAGAGTAATTTTACTTTAGTTGGGTAAAGAGCTTGGAGTTTTGTTAAGAAGCATCAGTCAGTATGAAGTCATTTACCCACCCCTTTTTTGGGCTCTTGTTCGGAGCCGATAGATAAACAACTTCATGCTTAATTTTCACTCTATCAAAACCGTTGCTTTTGATCAAGCATAATTTCAGTTCATTTTGACTGGTAAACAACCACACATTTCATCCCCAAACAGTCTGATGA
>JAJZUD010000015.1 GCA_021848625.1 Pseudomonadota bacterium | reverse complement strand
TAAAGTTAGATAACATTTTGCCAGATATCACCTATTTTAGTGATTATCCAGAGCACCGGGTAGGCAGTGTGCCTTTAAATACTTTGGCGATTGTAGCAAGCCGCCGTGTGAGCGAGAGCTTTAGCGGGGCACTCAGTTTTCGCCTCGATAATCAAAAAAGCCCAAGCCTAACCACAACGATTGTTCAAGTTAACCACTATGTTTTTTTGGTTCGCAAAGATCAAATAGTTGCTCAAGTTCAAATTAAAAATCCGCATCTGCAAGCAGATCATTATGCTATCCAAAATGTGTTGCTGGAATTTGATGGAATGTGGTTTCTGCCCTATTTGCACGGAGTTGACTCATGAAGTTATGTCCTTGCGGCTCCGCTCAAGCAGAAATTCAATGCTGCTTGCCTTATCTGAAAGGTGAAAAAACTGCCCCAACTCCGGAGGCTTTAATGCGCTCGCGTTATACAGCCTTTGCCAAGCGTAAATTTGCTTATTTATCCAAGACGATGCAGGGCCCTATCGCACAACAATTTGATCTCACTGCAGCACGCCGCGATGCTCCTTTTATTCAGTGGTTAAAACTGGAAGTGTTAGGCAGTCGCGAGGAAGAAAATCAAGGATGGGTTGAATTTAAAGCGCATTTTCGCTTTCATGGGCGAGTGTCTGTTTTACATGAAAAAAGTCAATTTGTAAAAACAGCAGGCATATGGTTTTATGTTGGGCAAGAGTGAGCAAGTAGGAGTGCCATGTATAGTCGTTATCAAGAGTTTATAGCAGAGTTATTAGGGACGATGTTCATTCTGCTATTTGGCGCAGGAGTCAATGCGATGACGGTCTTGTTTAATTTAGGTGGTTACCCCAGCATTACTATTGGTTGGGGGATTGGCGTGTTTTTGGGGATTATCGTCAGTATGCGCGTCAGTGGTGCTCACTTAAATCCAGCAGTCACTGTCTCTTTATGGCTGATTCATCGCTTTCCAAAGGAAAAAATCGCTCACTACATTGCAGGGCAAATGCTGGGTGGCTTTATTGGCGCGGCTTTGGTTTATACTTTTTTTGCTGCCAAATTTGCTTTAATAGACCCTGAACACTTACATACTGCTGGCATTTTTACAACGTTTCCAGCTGTACCTCAATACTGGCCTGGATTTTGGGCAGAGGTCATTGCCACGGCCGTCCTCATGTTTGGAATTTTAGCCATAGTAGAGCAATATGCATCTGAAAAAGTGGGTTGGTTTGCACCTTTTGTGATTGGGGTGTTAATTGTGGGCATCGGCATGTCTTTAGGTGGTATGCATGGTTATGCCATGAATCCTGCACGTGATTTAAGTCCGCGCATTTTTGTGGCCTTGATGGGCTTTAAAAATAATGGTTTAACTGACGGGTCTTGGGTGTGGACCCAAGCGGTGTTCGGCTCCCTCGTGGGAGGACCCCTTGGCGCTTTTATTTACAAATATACTATTGGAGCAGCAACATGGCCAAAAAATACATCCTCGCCTTAGATCAGGGTACAACGAGCTCACGTGCAATTGTCTTTAACCAAGAAGCGCAAATTCTCAGCCAGAAACAGCAAGAATTTACGCAGCATTATCCTCAGCCAGGATGGGTAGAGCATGATCCTAATGAAATCTGGCTGACTCAACTCACCACTGCAAAACTGGCTTTATCCGCCATTGGGGCGCATGCAGAGGATATTGCAGCCATCGGCATCACCAATCAACGAGAAACAACCATTGTATGGGATCGCGAAACGGGGTTGCCAATTTATAATGCGATTGTCTGGCAGGATCGTCGTACTAGTTCTATGGTCGATGATTTAAAATCACAAGGTTTAGCAGCTTTATTTCAAGCTAAAACAGGTTTGGTTTTAGATGCCTATTTTTCCGGAACCAAGTTAAAGTGGATTTTGGATCAAGTCCCAGGCGCGCGACAAAAAGCCTTAGCAGGGAAATTAGCTTTTGGGACGGTCGATGCTTGGATTATCTGGAACCTCACCAACCGACGGGAACATGTCACTGATGAATCCAATGCATCTCGGACTTTGCTTTTTAATATTCATACTGGAAAGTGGGATGCTGAGTTATTAAAAATTTTGGATATTCCAGAGGCGCTCTTACCTCGCGTGGCGAGGTCCTCTGAATTAGTGGGGGAGGCGAGCGCGGGTCTGTTTGGCCAAAGAATCCCCATTGCAGGCATTGCGGGTGACCAACAAGCCGCCACTTTTGGCAATTTATGCACCAAGCCTGGGATGGTTAAAAATACCTATGGCACGGGCTGTTTCCTATTGATGAATACGGGGCATAGCCCTCGCGACTCAAAATGTAATCTACTCACTACGACAGGTTGGAATATTCAAGGACGGCGTGATTATTGCTTGGAGGGCAGTGTTTTTATTGGCGGTGCAGTAGTGCAATGGGTGCGAGACCAGATGAAATTTATTGATGAAGCAAGCAAAATCGAAGCTTTAGCCTTGAGTGTGCCGGATAATGGAGGGGTGTTTTTAGTGCCTGCTTTTGCAGGATTAGGTGCGCCTTATTGGGATCAATACGCGCGGGGGACTATTTTTGGTCTATCACGGGGGAGTTCGCAGGCTCATATTGCACGTGCGGCGCTAGAGTCTATTGCCTTTCAGGTCGCAGATTTAGTCCATGCCATGGAAAAGGACGCCAATCAAAACATTGCAAGCTTGCGGGTTGATGGTGGAGCGTGTAAAAATAATTTTCTCATGCAATTTCAAGCTGATATTTTAAACTGCGTAGTTGAGCGGCCGCAATGTCTTGAATTAACCGCCTTAGGTGCAGCTTATTTAGCGGGATTGGCCGTAGGTTTTTGGAAATCAGAGCAAGCTCTACAGGGGTTATGGCATTTAGAACGACGTTTTGAACCCCAGATGTCCGAAAAAGAACGCAAGACCTTGCTGGAACGTTGGCATGAAGCGGTGGAGCGAACACGGGGCTGGAGTAAGCCGGAGTTGGTTTGATGCAAAATTTTGATGTGCTGGTGATCGGCGGTGGGGCAACGGGATTAGGCTGTGCGGTGGAAGCAGCCTCACGGGGTTACAAAACCTTGCTTCTGGAAGCCCATGATTATGGTAAGGGAGCCTCTTCCAAATCAACCAAATTGGTTCATGGGGGTATTCGTTATCTTGCTAATTTTGATTTTGCTTTAGTGCAAGAAGGCTTGGAGGAACGGCATTATTTTCTCAAAAATGCACCGCATCTTGCAGAAGCGCAGACTTACCTTATTCCCTTTCATAATTTATTTGAAAAAATTCAATACCATATTGGCATCCATCTCTATGATTTTTTGGCTAAAAAATTAAAAATAGGTCGCAGCCGATTTCTCTCTAAACAAGAGACCCTAGCCGAAGCCCCAGATATGAATCCACGGCACATCGTGGGAGGGGGGATTTATTATGATGGCCAATTTGATGATGCAAGGATGCTCATCACCCTCTTGAAAACTTTTGAGTCTTTTGGGGGGGCAGCCCTCAATTATCATCCTGTCACTGGCTTTATTGAAGAGGCAGGGCGCATCACCGGGGTGCAGGTAGTGGGCGGGGAAAAATTTTATGCTAAAGCCATTATCAATGCAACGGGGACTTTAACCGATCAGTTATTAACATTGGCAGAGCCCAATAAAACGCATGATAATGTGACAGCAGCGCAAGGGACGCATTTGGTTTTTGACCAAGCTGTATTTCAATGTCGCCATGCTTTGGTGATTCCCAAAACGGTGGATGGACGGATTTTATTTGTTTTGCCTTGGCACCAGCATCTTGTGGTGGGGACGACGGATGTCAAAATGGATCAGCCTACGTTGGAGCCAGCGGCCCAAGAGGCTGAAATTGACTTGATTTTAAATACTTTTAATCAGTATTTGACTCAAGCTGTGACGCGCAAAGATATTCGTGCACTTTTTGTTGGGCAACGGCCTCTAGTTAAGCCTGCGCATGCCCAAAACACTAAAAAAATCTCCCGTAAGCATGAAATTTTTGAGACCGCTAATGGCCTGATTAGCATTGTGGGTGGTAAGTGGACGATTTATCGACGTATGGGGCAAGATACCATTGATTTTGCAATTCAAAAGGGCCGATTGCCAAGCAGCAAGCCTTCTGTCACCCAAAACTTAGCTTTGTTTGGGGCAACGGATCACCCTGAAGCCTATCCCTTAAATGTTTATGGTACAGAAGCTGCCATGATTCGGCAAATTCAGGAAGAAACGCAGAATAAGGCTTTGCTTCATCCTCGGCTTCCTTATTTTCAGGCTGAAGTTTTCTATCACTTGCGTCATGAGCATGCCAAAACGGTTGAAGATATTTTAGCGCGTCGTACCAGAGCGATTTTTTTAGATGTGGAAGCAGCCCTGGAGGCCGCACCCTGGGTAGCCGAAACCTTAGCCCAATACTTTGGGCACAATCAAGAATGGGTCAGGGCGCAGATTGCGTCTTTTCAAGCATTTGCTGCACATTTTAAACATTCAACTTAGGGGTGAGTGAGGATGAGAAAAATGAGGCGCTTCTCCAAGAGATAGACCCGAGGAAAAAAATGCTGTCGACGAAAGCATTTGACTTAAATTTGCAGGCATTGCCCCCTCAGTATAAGTAAGCATGGAATCTGGTAAAGCGTGATACAAACCTGGCTCTACGGAGGGTGTCAGTGATATTGGATAAGTGTTCAGCAGTGCTTCTGCAGTACATACCAGCGAGCCAAGTGAACTATGGTTGCGCAGTACTTGCCTTGCTATTTCGGAAAATAACTGGTCATTATGAGGATTTAAAAAGACCTGATCAGGGCAGGTAGTCAATCTCTGCTCAAGTTCGCTGACATTGAATGCGTAACCATCTAGAACAAGAAGATCAGTGGGTTGAAGTGTCTCCACTGCTTGTTCATATAAAAAGGTGTGGGTGTTTTGATAAGTAAAGCTTGTAGTGGACATAATTGCTTTTGAGTGCATTGTAAATGCCGGCAGTGTACTTGTATTTTTTTAAAAAATAAATCCATTTTTAATGGAGAGAAATTAAAAATTGCACAAACTACCCATTAGGTTTTTTTAAGAGGTGTGTTGGCGGTTAAGAGACCATTGCGAATTTGACCTTCTAGATCGCTGATATTAGCGGGTGAAGACGCTAAAAACACGCTATTGCTGCTACTTTTAGCGCCAATTTCTTTCAGGGTGTCGCAATATTGGGACATGAGAACTAAGGTCATGATATCTTTAGCGGAAACCTCAGGCGCAATGCTTTTAAACTCACTGACAGAGTGGCCCATACCGCCAATAATCGCTTTACGGGCATTGGCAAGACCTTCCCCCTGCAAGCGCATGCTTTCTGCTTCACCCTCAGCTTGTTTGATGCGCATGATTTTCTCAGCTTCCCCTTTTTGGGTTGCTGCCACTCGTAGTCTTTGTGCGGCATTGATTTCATTCATGGCCTGTTTGACTTTTTCATCAGGGTTGATGTCCGTCACCAGCGCCTTTAAAATCGCATAGCCAAATTGCTGCATAATTTCTTTTAATTCCGCTTCAACCGCCTGGGCAATTTCTTCTTTTTTCTCAAATACTTCATCCAGAGTAATTTTGGGGACCTGGGCACGTACTACATCAAAGACAAAAGATTTAATTTGGGCTTGATGATCTGATAATTTGTAGTAAGCCTCGTAGACTTTATCTTGCAGAGTGGCGTATTGCACGCTGACATTGATATTCACAAAGACATTATCGTTGGTCTTGGTTTCAACCAGGACATCCAATTGACGTAAACGGAGGTTCACTAAACCTGCCACTTGCTCGATAAACGGGATTTTCAGGTTAATGCCTGGGCTCGCAAGGCGAGCAAACTTGCCTAAACGTTCAATCACTGCAATGCTCTGCTGCTTGACCGTAAACAGGGTATTGACCAAAAGTAGAAAGAAGATTCCAATCCCAATGAATATCATTACGAGATCCCATAACGTCATGATCATTTCCTCCAAAATAAACCGTTCTGAACCCAGTATACTCAAAAAGAGGGAACAAAAAAAGTAGCTCTGCCCCACACCCTGCAGTGCCACGCGCAGAAGTCATCTCTTGAAGCGTAGGTCATTTTTGAGTATGATGAGGGTTGCTCTCATTCTATTAGGCCTGCAGATGCACAAGGTGAGTTTGCTCGAAGAATTAAATGATTTTCATATTAAAATCGCCAAGTTCAAAGGCGAATTTGCTTGGCATCAGCACGAGCAAAGAGATGAGTTGTTTTTTGTGGTCAAGGGGACCTTGTTAATCAAACTTCGAGATCAAGAAGTTTATTTAAATTCAGGGGAGTTTTTAATTGTACCTAAAGGCACAGAGCATCTTCCGATTGCACGAGAAGAAGTCTATGTCATGCTGATCGAGCCTAAATCTACACTCAATACAGGCAATGCTTTACATAGCGACTACACCAAAGCGCAATTGGGTTGGATTTAAGTACAATTTAATTTTTAGCTGGGCTTCATGCTAAACTGAGGAAATAGCTATAAAACGCATGAGTGGTTCATCTCCTGCTTCAAACAAAGGAGTTTTAAAAGCAGTAAGGCCATACTGACGGGCTGCATCTAAAGTCGCAATCGCAGCATGTTGAGAATCGTTCAATTTTTGAATGGTCTGAGCGGCTTTGGAAGAGCTGGCATGGGTATGGATCTTCCAATGAGCATGCGCATCCAAGAAGGTCTGACAAAGCTTGTGTGAATACTCATTAAGGTGAATGTGAGCAATCTCATCTAGCGTCGCTTTGGGCAATCCGAGTAAAAGAAAAGGCATCATAACAGTTTTTTCTTGCAATACTTTTAGGTGTGAAGTGGCTTGAATTTTGTCCCAAAAAACCTCTTGAGTGAAGTGATTGCGTAAGTAGCCCAATTTTGAGTTCCAGACTGGCATGACTGCCAAATCAATTTTTTTCTGACAGAGTGCTTCCAATAGATGTGATAAATGCTCAAATAGATGATATTCGAATTTCGCAGGGGTGGAATTGGCGTATAATTCAAAACAAATACTTTCGCTAAGACTGCCAGAAGGCCCAAGATAGCCGATTTTTGTCATGGTGAGCCCCTTGTTATTGCCAATATTGCGTGATAACCCGAATTTCTAGCGTTGGAGTGCCTTGTAAATGATGTTTGGCAATCAAAGGGGCCGCATAGCGATTTAAAGCTTCAAATAGCGCATCTCCAATGGTTTTAAGGACTTCAGGTGGGCGTGGCAATAGAGCGAGCTCTAAATAAACCAAAGCCTCATTACCCTGATGTTGCCCAATGTAGATTGAACTGACTTCATTAATACGGCTCTTACAGCTTTGAATTTTTGCATGAGGGCTTAAAATCTGATGCGCTTGCTGAAAAAAATCAAGCCAATTTTCAGTCTTTAGGGCGGGGGAAAGGTGGAGGGTGAGATGAGGCATAATCAAATCCTATTTAGATTAAAGAGGGTGCATCCATTGTTCAATCAGTTTGGTTTCTAAATGAAGTGAGTGAAGGTGCGGGCTGCGAATTTCCCAAAAGGCATTGGCAATACCGACGGCAAAAAAGAATGCACCTAAGGTCCACAATCCTAAGGTGACAAAAACTACATCAGGCCAAGCCAAACTTGCA
Organism: Pseudomonadota bacterium; assembly: GCA_021848625.1. GTDB lineage: Bacteria > Pseudomonadota > Gammaproteobacteria > Francisellales > CACEW01 > JAJZUD01. The sequence goes on along the minus strand of JAJZUD010000015.1, from coordinate 24,171 downwards.
ATGACTGTAATCCCGGTAATCGCAAAAACAAATAAAGCAATAAAACAACACTGGATCGAACGCTTAATCATATGGGCGCGTTTTAATAAAATCTGGTACTCAGCATAGAGTGTATCGGTCAGCTCTTTTTCTTTTGCATCAGGGACTTCTTTTTGCGATAGGGCATTGCGTAACTCCCGCTGCAAGGTATGAATTAAGGCATTTAACCCACCTAGTCGATTATAAAAAACCAAGCAAGATAGGCCAGTGACAGGGAGTAAAATCACCGGCAAAATGCTGATATTGACTTGTGATAGCAGTGAATTGATTAATGCAGCAGAACTCATGATTAATCTCCTTGATGAAGTGCCGAGGGCGGGGGGATGGCAATGACAGTCCCCACAATGAGGATCGAGAATGTCGGAAAAAGGCTTACAGGCTCTAAGCTCGCGCTTTTATGAGTATCATGCATCTGAATTTGGATTTCTTGTATCGCATCATTGATTTCTTGAGTTTGACTGATTGCTCGAGCTTGATTGATTTGTGCCTGCAAATCTGTACCCACAAAACCTGCTTCCGCTAAGCTTTGTTGGCGCGCTATTGTAAAGAAATTTTTGGCATCTTGCTGAGAGGGAAAAACAATGGTGAGCTGATTTGCAGGCGCTTCGAGGATTCTTGTTGACGCCAATCGATCGATTTGATGGCCTTGCTCATCGACAACAGAGTAAAAATTAAACTCTTTGATCGTGCCATGGTCGGCTTGTAATACTTGCACCCATTTCGTACGATCCGGCGGCAGCAAAATAAAGCGCTGTTTTTTTCCATGTGCATCCATCAGGGTAATGACACGCACAGCATTGGCCTGATCCGCGGTTGGTACATCAGCTGCACTGATCTGAATCGTACTATGATCTAGCATTTTGCCCTGAATCACAAAATCACGGGCACTAGCATGTGTAGCCGGAGGGGAATTTTCAAGTGGATGGGGCGGATTTTTTGTGAGCGCCATGCCCTGCGTTAAGGGTAGCAAACTTACAATAGGAAGCAAAAGGGAGCGAGAAATTTTTTTTGACATAAGCTTTCCTTATCGATATAGCTTTGAGCATACCATAAAATTTTCTTTTCGGGAATAAGGGCTTAATAGCCAATTCTGGCACAAACATAGTAATGAAGATGGATTGTTTGAGGAGCGTATTTTTTGTTTCGTATAATGTATATTATGTTAAATTATGGAATCGCTCTGTTATTGTAAATAATCATGAGGAAATATACAAAGCTAATAAGCCTTGGACCCCTTTCCAAACAATACTTAAACCAATACATAAGGTAATAAATGCAGAAAGTTTCATGATAACGATACGACTATTATCACCCATTTTACGCATCAAAAATCCCGCAGAGTGATACGTTAAGTAAACCGTGACTGCAGACAGAAAGACCCCGGCGATAAGGCCACCATAATCAATCACGCGGGCTAATTTATCCTGCAAGACTTGCGCTCCAGCTCCAATGGTAATCGCTGTCGCGATCGAGCCTGGTCCGGCGGTCATCGGTAGTGTCAGTGGGAAAAAAGCTGAGCCAAAAGCCACTTTTTCATCACTGATGATTTCAGTTGGGCCCGAATTGGCGCGTACGCCGGTATTCATAATCATCCAACCTCGAGTGGTGACCACCGCCCCCCCAGCTAATTGTACAATCGGAATTTGAATGCCAAAAAGTTTCAAAATATAAGTCCCCAAAATCAACGAACCTGTTAATAAAACAAAGGCATTGAGCGCAATCTTACGGGCTAATTTGGCTTTGACCTGTTGATCGAGGGGGAAGGTAATTGAGTTGAATAATAAAGAGCCCCCTAAGGGATTTAAGACCGGAAACAATGCCGCATAAGAAAGCAATACTGCATAAATAAAGTCATTGATCATTCGAAAACTTGCTCTTCTTTTGGACTACGCTGTGCTATTATAGCCTAAGCTCTATTTTTATAAAAGGACGGGGATGACTCTACGCGTATTTCTGGTGTCTATTGTATTGACTTTGTTATTAGCCATTTCTAATACTTATCTTGCTTTGAAAATTGGCTTTGTCACCGCCGCCTCCATCCCTGCTGCAATCTTATCGATGGGGATTTTAAAATTTTCTAAAAAAGCAACGATTTTTGAGCATAATTTAGTGCAAACCGCCGCATCAAGTGGCGAGGCTATCGCTGGAGGGATTGCCTTTACCATCCCTGCATTGATTATTATTGGGTTTTGGTCCAACTTTAACTATATCGAAAGTGTGCTCCTTGCCATGACAGGTGGAGTGATGGGGGTGTTTTTTTCGGCGATTATTCGTCGGCCCCTGCTTAAAGATGCTACCTTGGTTTTTCCTGAAGGCCGTGCTATTGCAGAAGTGCTTAAACTCAAGCAAAGCCAACAAATGGGGCTTGCCCCCCTGCTATTAGGTGCCATTACAGGAGCGGTTGTCGATTTTTGCCAAACCACGCAATTGATGTTTGCACAAATCTCACGCGTCATTGTGCGCGATGGCAGCTTCTACTCTTTTGGCCTCGGCTTTGCGCCTGCCCTGATGGGTGCGGGATATATTATTGGTCTACGCATCGGTTTGAGCTTATTACTGGGGGCAGTCATAGCCTATGGAATAATTTTACCGGTGATGAGTCACGGCGCGATCTTGACGGGATCAGCAGCAGCTTATTTTGGCGATCATTTTGCCATGCCAATGCGTTATGTCGGTGTGGGAGCGATGATTATGGCTGCACTCATCACCCTGATTCGTTTAGCAGTGCCCATTTATCAAAATGTTGTTAAAACATTGAATGAAGTCAAAATCGGCCCCCTGCTGGAGCACGAACGTGATCTCAGTTTAAAAACAATTTTGCTGGGTGTGTTTTTAGCGCTGCTCATGATTGGCTTTTTATTTAATCATCTTTTTGGTTTGGGAGCACTGGGGTTTAGTTTGGGATTAAACGGGGCGACCCTTTTACTTAGTTTGGCTTATGTGCTCATCATTGGTTTTATCATTACGATGATTTGTGGTTATTTTTCCGGTTTGGTGGGCGTATCCGCCAGCCCAGGCTCAGCCGTGATGATTATGGGGATGATTTTGGCAGCATTATTAGTGCACGGCTTATTTGTGTTGCACAGCCCCGCAATGAACTCCACGATGACTTTGATGGGCGAGGCCATTACTATTTTGATTAGCAGTGCAGTGATGCAGATTGCCTGCATTGCGAATGATACTTTGCAAGATTTAAAAGTAGGGCAAATCATTGGTGCAAGCCCAAGGCAACAGCAAATGATGTTGATTTTTGGGGTCATTATCGCCTCTTTGGTGGTGCCTGCAGTGATGCAATTATTGTATCTAGCTTATGGCATTGCTGGACATATGCCACATGCAGGCATGGATCCAGCGCGCAGCTTAGCCTCCCCTCCTTCTGCCATTATGGCGATGCTAACTCAAGTTATTTTTGAGAAAGAAATCCCCTGGCATGAACTTACAACCGGTGCATTGGCTGTTTTTATTGTGTATCTCGTCTCCTGGTTTTTGCGTAAAAGAGTTGAGCAAATCTCACTGCTCGGTGTGGGCATTGGTATGTATCTCTCTCTTGCAACGACAACGCCTTTGATTATGGGCGGTCTTATCAGTGGGATTGTCTTTTGTCTCAATCGCAAAAAGACTCAAACGCTACGACAACATCGCAATATTTTAATCGCTTGCGGTCTAGTCACTGGAGGGGCGCTGATGGATATTGTCCTAACCATTCCTATGGTGATGCATCCCGATGGAACAGGCCTGATTTTTAATATCCCTGCATTGTCCTGCGCCCTACTTGGAGGACTTGCCTTATTTGTCATCTTATTTATCTTTTTACGTCGTGGAAAATGAGGTAAAATCAAATGGAAAAGAAACGTTTAGAATGGGCCTGCCGCCGAGGCATGTTGGAGCTTGACTTGATTTTAGAAGCTTACTTGCGCACGCGCTATCAAGAAGCTCCTCAGGAAGAACAAGCGCTCTTTGCCCGCTTTTTACAAGAAACAGATCAAGATTTATTTGACTGGTTACTCAAAAAGAAAGTCCCTGTAGAGGCAGCCTTTCAGGATATGGTGGATATTTTATTGCAATGGAAAATCAAATCTTTTCAGTAAAGGCCTCTTGGCGTATTCGAGTGATCTTTGGAGTCCAAATACTCTTAGCCCTGTTTGCCGTATATTGGTGCGGCTTGCCTGAACCGCTCAAGTGGGTTTTGGCCGCCCTGCTCTTGTGCAGCTGTGTTTTCAGGCAACACCTTTTTTTGCCTAAGGCTACGGTCATCAGTTCTTGGGGTATTTTTCATCAAGGACGGGCCTATTTCCCGCATCAATTTCATTCTTTTGAGCAGTATCATGCGTTTTTGCTAAGTTTAAAGCTAAAGCCTGCAAAAAAGCAGCGGGGTCTTTTTCCTGCATTAACTGACTCCCGATTAAAACCCCTTGCACCCTCGCAGGCAAAGCGCTAATTTCCTGGATGGTCCTTAAACCAGAGGCACTGATTACAGGAATAGACGCAGGAATCAAAGGTAAGAGACGTGCTGTAGTCTCAGGATGCATCGATAAATCCCACAAATTACGATTGTTAATGAGTAAAATCGCTGGATTCAATGTTAGCGCGCGATCAAGCTCTGCCTCAGTATGGACTTCAATCATCGCCAGCATTTGGTAAGACTCAATTAATGCCTTCAGGGCGATTAATTTTGCTTGATCTAAAGCTGCCACAATCAGTAAACACGCATCTGCCCCAGCATGACGAGCCCATTTTACTTGGCGTGAATCGACAATAAAATCCTTGCAGAGAACAGGCAAATGAGTTGCGGCACGCGCTTTAGTCAAATCAGCCCAACTGCCTTTAAAAAAATGCTTTTCTGTGAGCACAGATAAAGCCGCTGCTCCGCCCCTTTCGTACGCCTGTGCCTGCGTAACGGGATCATAATCCATCGCAGCTAACGGGCCAGCTGCGGGAGAATGTGGCTTTAGTTCAGCGATGACTGCAGGCTGCAGGAGGCTAGCTTGCAAGGCTTTTAAAAAATGACGATCACTGGCCACCAGAGGCTCTGGAGGATTCACTAAATTCTGCACATCTAAATAGGTTTGCCTGAGAATTTTTTCTAACGCCATGAGGCAAGCCCTACTTTTTATCATGGGGCTGACAACAAATCCCCACTAAATCCTTGAGGCAGTTCAATAAAGTAGCCATGCGGAAAAATTCACGTTGCGAAATTTTAAAATCATCAAACAAAACATGCCAGCGTTTGACAAAATAACGGTAGCGCAAGGACCAATTTTCAATCCGTTTTTTGGGCCGATCTTTGTCAGAGCTTGTCTCAATAATACTCACAACTAACCGTGCCTGCGCCGCATTGAGGTCGTCTTTGAGGGAGGAAGCTGAAAGCATTTCCCAATAGCTACCTAAAGCTGCCTCATTCAAAATTTGCCTGAGCCAGGAGAGGCCAAAAGTTTGGCTCAAGGTATAAAATAGGTCCAGCATTTCAGTAATCGCAATATTATGTTCTTGACAAACAGAGACCATATCTAATGCTGAGTAGAGGTAATAAAAGTCAGCAACGCGTTTGGCCAATTTGTTGGGAACCCCTTGATCCACATAGGTTTTGACTAAGTGATCACGATATTGTTTCTGCTCTTCATTGAGGTATTGGTGTGAGAGTTTAAAGAGTTCAATGCAATTGGCTTTGTATTGCGTGACGATTTCTGGAACCGGTAATTCTGCTCGATAGCGTCGCAAAATCCATCGGCACTGATGTTGCAGAAAATAAGTGATTTCATTCATCATATCGATTTGTACTTTAGCAGGAACTTCCCCATCTAATTTTTCAATTTCCTGCCAAACAGACTCTACATCAAATAAATCCACAGCGGCTACAAAGGCCCGTGCACTCATTGCAGGAGAGGCCCCTACTTCATCATACATGCGATGGACATAGGCAATACCCATATATTGCACCATCAAATTGGTCAACTGAGTGACAATAATTTCCCGCTTTAGGCGATGTTGCTGCATCTGGCTGCGATATTTTTCTTCCAAAATTTTGGGGAACTCAGCTGCTAAATAACGCTCACAATAAGCTTCCTCGGGGAAATTGGAAGTGAGCAAAATATTTTTAATAGTGGTCTTTGCGTAGGCCATCAACACAGCGAATTCTGGCTTGGTAAAGCTTTTTCCTTGATTAGCACGAGACTTCAATACTTTGTCACTGGGCAGTGCTTCAAGCAGACGATTAATAAACCCTTCACGCTCTAATTCACGCAGCAAGCGAATATAAGTAGTCACTGCAGCCATTTGCTGCACTCCATTGCTGATGGCTTGAGTTTGGTGATAATTATCAGCCAGAACTAATTTAGCGACTTCTTTTTCCATCTGAGTGAGGAGATGATTGCGCCCATTTAAATCAAGCAGGCCTTGCTCCATAACCAGATTGAGCAAAATTTTGATATTAACTTCGTGGTCAGAGCAATCCACTCCGGCTGAATTATCAATGGCGTCAGTACAAATTTGCCCATCAGCCAAGGCATATTCTACGCGAGCCAGTTGCGTAAAGCCAAGGTTACCGCCTTCTCCCACTACTTTGCAGCGTAATTCATTGGCATTGATTCTGAGGGAATCATTACTGCGGTCACCCACCTCAAAATGATTTTGCGAGGAGGCTTTGACATAAGTGCCGATGCCTCCATTCCAAAGGAGATCCACGGGGGCTTTTAAAATGGCCCGAATTAAATCATTAGGCTCAAGCTCAGTCTCCGTAATGCCCAATACAGCACGAACCTCTGCACTTAAGGGAATCGTCTTTAAAGAGCGCTCAAAGACTCCCCCACCCTTGCTAATCAAGGCAGGATTGTAATCTGCCCAAGTGGAGCGAGACAAATGAAATAAGCGCTGTCTTTCAGTAAAGCTGGCCGCAAGATCAGGATGAGGATCTAAAAAAATATGCAGGTGATTAAATGCTGCAACCAATTGAATATGCGGCGATAAAAGCATGCCATTACCAAAAACATCGCCTGACATATCCCCAATACCGACCACGGTAAAGGCCTGTTTTTGGATATTTTTATTCATGTAAAGGAAATGGCGTTTAACAGACTCCCAAGCGCCTCGGGCTGTAATAGCCATTTTTTTGTGATCATAACCGTTACTTCCACCAGAGGCAAAGGCATCTCCGAGCCAAAACCCATACTCATGGGCCACTTGATTGGCAAGATCCGAGAAACTTGCTGTGCCTTTATCTGCGGCCACAACGAGGTATGGATCTTCTTGATCATAGCAGACTGCCTCTTTAGGAGGGACTACTTTATTTTTAACGATATTATCAGTCAGATCCAACAAGGCTGAGATATAAATTTTATAGCAACGAACCGCCTCTTCATGAACTGCATCACGCCCTTCTGCCCAAGGTAAGTGTTTGGGGCAAAATCCTCCTTTGGCCCCCAAGGGGACGATCACGGCATTTTTAACTTGTTGCGCCTTCATTAAGCCTAAGACTTCTGTTCTAAAATCTTCACGACGATCCGACCAGCGAATCCCGCCTCGTGCTACTTTCGCACCCCGCAGATGAATCCCCTCCACTTCAGGAGCATAAACAAAAATTTCTACCATGGGAATGGGGCGAGGCATATCAGGAATTTGCTGACAATCTACTTTAAAAGAAACATATGACTTCCATTCACCTGCATGATTTTTTTGGAAATAATTAGTGCGTAATAAAGCCTTAATCACGTCCTTAAAGCGTCGCAAAATTCGGTCATGATCCAAACTTGTCACCTTTTTCAATTCGGCCTCAAAACGCTGTTGAATTTCTTCTTCTGCGTGTGTGCGTGCACTGGCTGTTAAATTAGGATCAAATTTATTGATTAATAAGTCCACTAAGCTACGCGTTAATACAGGGTAATTGCCTAAGGTATCTTCAATATAATGTTGGCTATATAAAAACCCAAGTTGTGCTAGATATTTTGCAATCGCGCGTAATAAGACGACCTCCCTGGTCACTAAACCAATTTGCAATGTTAAGCGATTAAACCGGTCATTTTCAGCTTTTTTATGCCAAACTTGTAAAAAGGCCTCCTTGAAGATCTCCTTCACTTCATCAAAATGCGGCTCTAAGGGTGTGCCATCGATCAGAAAATCCGAGATCCACACCGAAAGATTGTCAGGCAAGTGCACTTCATAAGGACGCTCTTCAATCACGTGCAAGCCAAAATTTTCTAAGATAGGCAAAATATGGGTGAGCCATAAGCCATGATGTCGTTGCATGGCTTTAAAATGAATCAAATTGGATTGCAGTTCATCCCGCTCAAAGTCAATCATAATATCGACTTCGCCTTGATCTAATGCCTCAATTTGATTAATATCTCGATAGGCTTCACCCACCGTAAAATCTTCACAATAGTTGGAAGGGAAGGCGCGAGCATATTTGTTATATAAAAAAGTTGTTTTATACTCCCCCACTTTTTCAATCATTAAGTCTTTGAGATCTTCCCGCCAACTCCGAGCCGCCAGGCGCAACTGATTTTCAATGGCTGCAATATTGACGGAACGCACTCCTGCTTCTTTTACGCGAATCACAAAATCAATACGACATAATACAGAGGCGAGAAATAACGGGGTATGCGATACGCTTTGGCCACTTAGTTCGTGCATGAGGATATTCTGAAACTTGAGGCGCAATTCCGAACTAAACAAATCCCGGGGTAAATAGACCATGCAGTTATAAAAGCGCCCAAATACATCCCGTCGCAAAAACAAGCGAATCTGCTGTCTTTCTTGGATATATAAAATACGTGTCGCTTGATCAAAAATTTCATCAAAGGTCATTTGAAAAAGTTCATCTTTTGGGAAGCTCTCAATAATGTCTTCTAGCGCTTTAAAATCATGCCCCTTGCGGGCAAAATGGGCTTTTTGAAAAACATGATTAATTTTATCCCGCAGATAAGGAATTTCCATGGCACGAGTATGATAGGCACTTGAGGTATACAGGCCTAAAAAGCGTGATTCCGCCACCAAACGGCCTTGTCGGTCAAACTCAGGAATCAAAATAACATCTAAATAAACTGGGCGATGTACGGTTGATAAATGACTAGATTTAGTGATCAAAATCGCTTTATTTTGAAAATTAGCAGGTAATTCTTTAAACTCTTCTGCAAAACAGTGCATGCCGTAGCTGCTTTGATCTTTCATGAGGCCAAGGGCAGTTTCAGGCACTTTAAGCGTATGATCAAAGCGCGCGTAAGCTAAAAAAGTAAAATGATCTGCGACTAACCAATTTAGAAATTCCGCAACCGATTGATCTTCAGGGGCCGTAATGGATTTTGCATGATGTTCCATTTTGGCGCGCATGGAGAGAAAATCGCCCACAGCTAAACCAACATCCGAAAAAACTGCAAACAGACCATCCTGCAAAGCCATCAAGGCAGTTTCATCATATTGTCGATCCACTTCAATATAGGCATTGGCCTCAACTAGCACTTCCTCCGAGACAGTATGGCTGTCGACAAAATCAAGGATCTCACCTTGGGCATTGCGTTTGGTATGGACGGCACCATTATGGACAATAAAATGCACGCTAACATTTTGGCGATTAAGCTCCATCAACATACTGTCTACCAGAAAGGGCATATCATCCTGACAGACTTGAATAATCGTATAGGGGGATGAGAAGCCATCTTGTGCTTCTTCTGGATTAAACACGCGGAGTTTAATTTGCCCTTCTTGGCGCTTTTTCATAAATTGAAAATGAGAATAAAAACGAGAATATAAATCCGGCAAGCTCCGCTCAGCAAGCTCTTCGCGAGAAACTGCAATATTGTAATAATAATCAACAAGATGTCTTAATAATCCAGCTTCATTTTTAGGGGCTTTTTGGGCAATATATTCTTTTAACTGGCTGAGAATGGGATGGCTTTCAGATTGTTTCATGATGGATCGATTTGAATGCACGAGGTCTTATTATAACGAGAAATCAGCCCTGATGCTATATCTTGAGGATTTTTAGGCGCTGATACTTTTCCATAAGCACCTCTTTGCTTTCTTGAAACAGTGTATCCAGCGCAATGCACTCAACAGGACACACTTCCTGACATTGAGGGACATCAAAATGCCCAACACATTCCGTGCATTTTGCAGGATCAATTACATAAATTGGCTCTCCTGCGGAAATGGCATCATTGGGGCATTCTGGTTCGCAGACATCACAATTGATGCATTGGTCTAAAATCTTAAGCGCCATGATGAAACTTCTGCCTAATAAACTGCGCAGCCTCAGGGGGGACAAACGGGCTCACATCTCCATGAAAGCGAATTAACTCGCGCACAAGGGTTGCTGAGATAAAAAGCGTCTCCTGCGAGGGCGTCATAAACACGGTCTCGATGGTTGCAGAGAGTTGGCGATTCATCCCCGCCAATTGAAATTCATATTCAAAATCTGCCGCGGTGCGCAGACCCCGAACCACCACTTGCGCTTGATGCTGTTTGACAAAATCAATGAGGAGCCCCTTTAACGGCATGACCTGAATTTGCGGAAGGTGCTGAAAACTTTGTCGCACCAATTCAAAGCGCTCTTCAAAGGAAAGCAGTGTCTGCTTTTGATGAGATAAGGCTACAGCAACGATTAATCGATCAAATAAACCAGAGGCCCGTTTAATCAGGTCAAAATGCCCCATGGTGATGGGGTCGAAAGTCCCCGGATAAACCGCAACCGTCATGGACAGATACGATGTTAAGCTAAATGAGTGGAGAAATTCATGCGCCAGGCACGTGATAAAAAGTTAGTCGCATTGATCGCTTTATCTAGAAATTCCTTACTATGCACTACCTTAGATTGCATGGCAGGTTGATTAAAGCGAATGTTATACTTACGGGCAATACGACGCACATTAGATACACCGCATTGGAGGATTTCGGCCACTTCTTTTGAAGTCAGGCCTTCACTGGCATATTTGGCTAAAAGCTCCGACACAGAACAGTTAAACTCATCGATAATACGTTGCTCTACGGTTTGAATAGCCATATTCATGCTCCTTACGTCAATGTTATATTCTAAATGATCAAAAGTCCAAAAATCATTATAAAGGATTTTATAGAAATGACAATAGTCTACAATAAACCAAGCTCTAATTTTGCTGCCTCGGTCATTCTCTCTGAATTCCAAGGAGGATCAAAGACTAATACGACATCCACTTTTTTAACATGGGGAATCAGCAATAATTTATTTTCAATATCTTGTGTTAAAACCGGCCCCATACCACAACCCGGCGCTGTGAGGGTCATCTGGACGCCGATATGGAACTGCCCTGCCTCGATCTCCGTAATTTCAAGCTCATAAATGAGGCCTAAATCAACAATATTGACTGGAATTTCAGGGTCGTAGCAAGTGCGCAATTGGTCCCATACCAATGCCTCGCTTACCCCCTCTTGATATTCAGTGATTTTATCTGTCGGCAAAAGCACAGGTTCTTTACCAATGGCATCGGCATCTTTACCTTCAATGCGCACTAAATTGCCATTGACATTCAGGGTAAAGCTGCCTCCAAGAGATTGGGTCACCAAGACTTCAGTGCCAGGGATGAGGGTAACAGATTGCCCATAAGGAATAAGCGTCCCTTCCACATCACGCTTAATAATCGTCACATCTTCAATTTTCATACAGAAAAACTCTCTCCACAGCCGCATTGCCCGGTTTCGTTGGGGTTAATGTAAATAAGGCGCTGTTGCAAGCCTTCTGTCTTAAAATCAATTTTGACCCCCTTGAGATAAGCACAGCTGGAATTTTCCACATAAAAAGGCAAAGACGCTGCATTTTCCACCACAGTATGGGTCTTTGCATCAGGCTTTGTTGCTAAAAAATCCAAATCGTATTTAAAACCCGAGCAACCCGATCGCTTCACTTTCAAAACAAAGCCATATTGCGCTGTGTTACGGAGTTGTTTTTGTAAATGAGCCAACGCTTTTAGGGAAATTTCAATCATCACTCACTCCGTTGACACTGGCTCTTGTTCATTCTGTAGTAAAGCATGCAGAGTATGCCAAGCTAAAGTGGCGCATTTGACGCGGGAAGGATATTCCGCCACCCCTTTGAGAATGACTAATTTACCAAGCACAGCCTCAAGCGCTTGCGTAGATGTATTTTCTTCCATCAATAAACTATGAAATTGCTGAAACAAAGCCTCCGCTTCAGTGATACTTTTGCCTTTAATCGCTTGAGTCATTAACGAGGACGAGGCCATCGAAATCGCACATCCATGACCATCGAAACGGGCATCCATAATTTTGCCTTTTTCAATTTGGAGATATAAAGTCAATTCATCGCCACATAAAGGATTATGCCCTCGCAACTGCTGGGCCTGTTCCAAACGTCCAAAATTACGGGGATGGCGCCCGTGATCGACAATCACATCATGATAAAGCTGATTTAAACTGCTCATTCAAACACCTTTTTCACCATATGCAACGCATTAAATAGTAAGTCCAACTCGGCAAAAGTATTGTAGTAAGACATTGAGATCCGGGTTGTTGCGGGCACACCTAAAGCCTGGAGCGTGGGCATGGCACAATGATGCCCGGCTCGGGCGGCAATTCCGCTTTCGCTGATGATTGTAGCCACATCATGCGGGTGAATTTTATCCAGAGTAAAAGAAATAATCGGCGCCTGTACATGTCCCCCTCCTATAATTGAAACCCCAGAAATTTCCCTCAGCCCTTGCAAGGCATACTCTAATAATTCTTGCTCATAACTGATGATTGTATCAAACGAAAAAGCTTTAAAATACTGCAAAGCCACTCCAAAAGCGATGACATCTGCAATATTAGGCGTCCCTGCTTCAAAACGAAATGGGGGCGCCGCAAATTCACTTCCTTCAAAATTCACTCGTGTGATCATGTCTCCGCCACCTTGATAAGGAGGCATGCTCTCCAAAAGCGCCTCTTTACCATAAAGCACCCCTACTCCAGTGGGGCCGTAAATTTTATGCGAAGAAAAGACCAAAAAATCACAATCCATTTCTTGCACTTGAATAGGCATGTGCACCACGGACTGACAAGCATCAACCAGAACTATTGCCCCACACTGATGCGCCAAATGCGTCATTTCACGGACGGGATTAATCGTGCCAATGGCGTTTGAGACATGAGTTAGCCCCACAAAGCGCGTCTTGCGATTCAATAAATCACGATAAATATTGAGATCTAGGTCACCATTCTCTAAAAGTGGGATAAAATGAATTTTAAAATTTTTCTCTTGGGCTAAAATTTGCCACGGAACGATATTGGCATGATGCTCAAGGCCACTTAAAATAATCTCATCTCCCGCTTTTAAATGCATTCTTCCATAGCTGGATGCAACCAAATTAATTGCTTCAGTCGCCCCCTTGGTAAAAATAATTTCATTCTTATTTTTGGCATGAATGAAGTTTTTGACAATTTTGCGCACTTCTTCAAAATGCGCTGTCGCCTCCTCCGCCATGGCATAGACGCCGCGATGCACATTAGCATTTTCTTGAGTGTAATACTGCAATAAGCGGTCAATCACACACATGGGTTTTTGGGTAGTGGCTGCATTATCCAAATAAACTAAAGGCACTCCATTCATTTGGCGCGTCAAAATAGGAAAATCTTTCCGAATGTGGTAAGCATCCCAAGGTAAGACCTTTTCCTCTAATTTTAGAATATCTTCCGTTGTCATATCAACTGTCCCACGAGGCTCCCTTGGTCAAAAACACGCGCTTTAAATGCTTGGACCAGCAACAAACGTGCTTCACTTGCAGAAAATCCACGGCTCTGTAAATAAAATAACGCATTTTCATCCAAATTGCCAACACTTGCCCCATGACGACAAGCAATTTCATGACTATAAATTTCCAATTCAGGCTTGGCGTCGATCTCAGCAGTGTTTGAGAGCAGGAGATTGCGCGTTTGTTCATTGGCGTCCACACCCTTAATATGTGCTGGGACATGAATCAGCCCATCAAAAATCACCCGACTATGATCATCCGCTATCCCGGAGAACTCCACCTCACTGCCTGTTGCATCAGCCTCATGATAAACACGTAATTGATAGTCCAGATGTGCGCGCCCCACCCCTGATTGCAGGCCTGAAATTTTAAGCCGGGCTCCATCGCCACGCAAATGCACATCTAGCTCTTCACGATGCAGACTTTCACTTTGCTGTAAATGCTCCACCTGCACTTGAGCCGCTTTCTCTGCCACAATCACGGTATTTTCAATCAAAATAGGACTCACAGGTAGGGAGGCATGCCAGAGCCTTAAAGCAGCCTTTGCAGCTAATTCAATGTGTTGATTTAAATAATGGGGTGTTGCCTGTGGTTGCGCATTCAAAGTGATCAGCCCGCAGTGCAAAGAAGCGCCCTCACCCAAACGAATCGAGACAGTCTGTTTGGGAGAACGGTTAAGAATTAAAATCGGCCAAGGGCAGGGTTGATCCTTGTGGCAATTGATTTCAAGATGCTGCAGACTCTCTTTCACCCACGGCTGTAGGCGCTGATCGATTTTAGCTCCATCTTCATGCAGCCAAATGATTGCAACCTGTAGATGTGCCCATCTTGCTTCAGTCTCCGCTTCATTCATCAAGCAAGGTTGTGGCAAAGCCTGAAACTGGGGAATGAGCTTGGCTAAATCGGTGTAGTGATAACGCTCATTTTTCTTCATGATCAAGCCCAAGCCAGGCGTACCCTTCTGCTTCTAATTTATGCGCGAGAGTTTGATCGCCACTTTGGATAATGCGCCCTTTAGAAAGGACGTGCACATAATCCGGAATGATAAAATTGAGCAGGCGTTGATAGTGGGTGATGACTAAGAAGCTCCGCAATGGATTTTTTAAAACATTGACCGCCTGAGCAACCCAAGAGAGTGCATCAATATCAAGACCAGAATCTAATTCGTCTAAAATCACCATGCTGGGCTCTAAAAGCAGCATTTGCAAAACTTCGTTGCGCTTTTTTTCGCCGCCTGAAAAGCCCTCATTGACATTGCGATTTAAAAAACGCTGATCCATGCCAACAATCGCCATTTTTTCTTTGATCAAACTCATAAAATCCATGGCATCCAGGGGCTCCTCCCCCATCCGTTCGCGTTTTTTATTATAGGCTTGGCGTAGAAAAAAGGTATTATTGACCCCAGGCAATTCGATTGGATATTGCATCCCTAAAAACAGCCCCAATTCCGCGCGTTCTGTGACCGATAAACTTTGCAAATCCCGGCCGTTAAATGCAACGTTACCGCCAACAATTTGATAGCCTGGCTTACCACTTAAAGTATAGCCTAAAGTACTTTTGCCAGAACCATTGGGGCCCATAATAGCATGAGTCTCTCCCGCCTTAATGTTCAAGCTTAAGCCCTTTAAAATCAACTGCCCTTCTACTTCAACTTGTAAATTTTCTATATTTAGCATTAACCAATTGCTCCCTCTAAACTGACTTCCATTAATTTTTGGGCCTCAACTGCAAATTCCAAGGGCAGATGCTTGAAGACTTCTTTACAAAAGCCATTCACAATCATGGAAATCGCTTCTTCTTCCATAATCCCACGCTGCTCACAATAAAATAATTGCTCATCGGCAATTTTTGAGGTCGTTGCCTCATGCTCAACACGACTATGCGCGTTTTTGACTTCGATGTAGGGGAAGGTATGGGCCGCACACTCTCCACCAATCAACAGTGAGTCGCATTGGGTATAATTATGCGCGTTTTTAGCCGTTGGGGCGATGCGCACCAAGCCGCGATAAACATTGCTAGCCCGATGTGCAGAAATGCCCTTCGATAAAATAGTACTCTTCGTATTCTTGCCCAAATGGATCATTTTGGTGCCAGTGTCAGCCTGCTGATAATGATTAGTGAGCGCCACAGAATAAAACTCTCCTACGGAACCATCCCCCTGCAAAATCACGCTGGGGTATTTCCAGGTAATTGCTGAGCCTGTCTCAATTTGCGTCCAGGAAATTTTAGACTTTTTACCACGGCAAGCGCCGCGTTTGGTCACAAAATTATAAATGCCGCCTTTGCCATTCTCATCCCCGGGATACCAGTTTTGCACGGTTGAATATTTGACTTCGGCCCTGTCCAAAGCGACAATTTCGACAACTGCTGCGTGAAGCTGGTTTTCATCCCGTTGTGGGGCTGTACAGCCCTCAAGATAACTGACATAGGCCTCTTCATCCGCCACAATCAGGGTTCGTTCAAATTGACCCGTTTTGGCGGCGTTAATTCTAAAATAGGTTGATAACTCCATGGGACAGCGCACACCTTTGGGGATATAAACAAATGAGCCATCACTAAACACAGCCGAATTCAAGGCCGCAAAAAAATTATCCCCGATGGGCACAACCGAGCCCAGATATTTCTCAACTAATTCAGGATGATGTTGCACTGCTTCAGAGAACGAGCAGAAAATGACGCCAGCGGCTTGCAATTTCTCCTTAAAAGTCGTAACCACAGATACGCTATCAAACACGGCATCTACTGCGACACCTGCTAATGTCGCCCATTCGTGCAGGGGTACGCCCAATTTTTTATAAGTTTCCAATAGTTTGGGATCGACTTCATCTAAGCTTTTTGGGCCATCGCTTTTCGATTTTGGGGCGGAAAAATAACTAATGGCCTGATAATCAATGGGTTCAATTTTAAGATGCGGCCATTGGGGCATATCAAGCGTTTTCCAATGGGCAAAAGCTTTCAGGCGCCAGTTTAGCATAAATTCAGGTTCTTTTTTTAGAGCAGAAATCGCTCGCACGACCTCTTCATTCAGGCCTGGCGGCAGGCTGCTGGATTCGATATCCGTTACAAAACCATGCTGATATTCTGTTTTAACTAAGTCTTGAATTGCGGTGCTCATGTACTGCTTCTCCTGATCAACCTTGCAGAGATTAAGCCCTCTCAACGCTTGCAGACCATTTTAATTGGCCCATATTTTAAGGCGAAGCACCCTAAAAATCAAGCAGTAAAATCAAACTTGATTGACACGATGCAGCAAACGATCCAAGCGAGCTTGAGAAACACAGAGTTGCAAATGAAATTGACCTTGCTCATCAACCGTTTCGCTTTCTACCGCTTTCCAGTGATACAAAGTAGAACGAATCTCCGCGTCTTCAAGAGGTAGTACCACAACCCCGGTAAAAAGCTTTGGGCTCAAACGCTCTAAGATAGCTTGCTGCAATTGCGACATCCCCGTGCCTTGCAAAGCAGAAAGCCAAACGCGGATTGGTTGCCCTTGCTCATCATAGTCAATACGGGGCTCGTGCACTGCACTTTGATCAATTTTATTCATAACTTCCAAAATGGGCTGCTCTCCTGCACCAATTTCGCCCAATACTTCAAGCACCTGCTGTCTTTGTTTTGGATAATCTGGATTACTGGCATCGATTACATGAATAAGCAAATTCGCTGCTGTGACCTCCTCTAGTGTTGCCTTAAAAGCCTCTACTAAACTATGCGGCAAAGAGCGAATAAATCCCACTGTATCGGCTAAAACAACCTCACCATAATGCGGAACAATCACTTGACGCAGACTAGGGTCCAAAGTAGCAAAAAGCTGATTGGCGACGTACACATGTGATTGGGTGAGCTGATTAAATAACGTCGATTTGCCCGCATTGGTATAACCAACGAGCGCGATTGATGAAGTATTTGATTTTTGGCGAGAAGATCGACTCAGTTGACGCTGGGACTTGACCTTCTCAATTTGCGACTTGAGTTGCTTCATTTTTTGGCGCAGCAAGCGCTTGTCAATTTCAAGTTGCGTTTCCCCCGGCCCTCCTCTTACGCCGATTCCTCCCCGTTGGCGCTCCAAGTGGGTCCAGCCACGAACCAGTCGAGTTGCTTGATAATCCAGGTGCGCCAATTCTACTTGCAACTGCCCCTCATGGGTACGTGCGCGCTGTGAAAAAATTTCTAAAATAAGACCAGTGCGACTCATGATTTGAGCCTGAAGACGCTGATTGAGGTTGCGCTCCTGTGTCGGGGTTAAATCATGATTGAATAAGACCAATTTCGCATCATGATGTGCGAGCAACGCTTGAAGCTCTGTTACTTTGCCTTCCCCCATGAAGAATTTTGGATCAATGTGGTCGCGTTGAAAACGCAAGTAGTCCACAACCTCAACCCCAGCTGTTTTAGCGAGCTCCCTCAGCTCATCAAAATCAGGGACATCCTGACGATAAAAATCAATATGAACCAAAATAGCACGAGGATGGGCGTTTACAAAAAAACTCAGCAAATATTACTCCGCCTCAACGCCTTGCTCAGACCCCCACACCAAGTGCACAGGATGTGCAGGCACAATCGTCGAGATTGCGTGCTTATACACAATTTGGTTGGTTTCATGATGACCCAATACCACCACAAGAGCATCGAAAGCCTCGACTTTCCCCTGGAGTTTGATCCCGTTGACCAAATAGATTGCAACTTGCGTTTCTTCTTGGCGTAATGTATTTAAAAAAACATCTTGTAGTGAATTCAACTTTACCATTTTTTTTTACAATCCCTTTCTTCTTTTTTACACAATTAAGTAACAAACGTGGGGCAATTGTAACATGAGGAACACCCCATGTCTAACTGTTTTTTCTCTATTGCTTATTTTTTTCTTTCTTTAAACGTAATGCACATTCTGTAAGCCTTTGTCCTTGAAAAAAACACAAGTCTGCCTCTTCTTTAGACAGCTCAACTTGATTTTTAGGCCCGGCAAAATGACTGACCCCATAGGGCGTTCCCCCACTTAAAGTTTGATTCAAAGCAGGGTGTGTATAAGGCAGGCCTACAATCAAGGCGCCGTGATGCAATAAAGGCAACATCATCGATAATAGCGTGGTTTCTTGCCCCCCATGTAAGCTGGCTGTAGAAGTAAAGACAGCAGCCGGTTTGTCAACCAAACTTCCTGCAAACCAGAGATCCCCTGTGCTGTCTAAAAAATACTTCAGTGGCGCTGCCATATTCCCAAAGCGAGATGGACTCCCTAATGCCAACCCCACACAATTTTTTAAGTCTTCTTTGGTTACATAAGGAGGTCCTGCATCCGGGATGGGGGCTTCAGTCGCCTCAGAAACAGGGGAAACTGCAGGCACGGTGCGCAATCGTGCTTCCAAGCCTGAGGCGATCACTCCCTTTGCAATGGCTTTTGCCATTTCTAAAACAGCTCCGGTTCTGCTATAGTAAAGAACTAGAATATAATCCTGCGTCATGCTGCCATCCTTATGAACTTATTAAGCTTTCCATTTTTGCATAAAACCTCCTTTTTTGCGAGTCGGAGATATCGGTTTTGGCAGCAAGTTTGCTTGGACTTCTATCACCAGCACGGAATGACCCGAGCGGCGAGCTTAGCCTATACCATTCTTTTTGCGTTTGTCCCTTTGATTATCATTATCATTAGCGTGCTCAGTTATTTTACTCTCTTTGATAATATTACTGAGGAAATCGAAGCCTTTGTTTTTAGTAATTTTGTACCTCACACAGGCGATATCGTGCTCTCCTACTTGATTGATTTTCAAAAACAGGCCAAGCAACTTCCCTGGATTAGCTTTGGCTTTTTGTTTGTGACTGCGATTATGTTGCTGGTCAACATGGAAATGCATCTCAATGAGCTTTGGGGCTTAAAAAGGCATCGCCATTATGGTTGGTCGATTCTCATGCACTGGGCGATTTTAATTATTGGCCCAATTTTGCTTTGTATGAGCCTGATTATTAGCTCGTATTTACTTTCCGCCACTCTCTTTACCCAAGCCGTCGTCACGCAAGGACTAAAAGTGGCGCCTTTTATTTGCTCAGCTTTTGCGTATACTTTTCTCTACCAGACTTTGCCCAGCTGCAAAGTTAAATTTTCCCATAGCTTGATCGGTGGCTTATTTGCTGCGATTTTGTTTGAAGCCGCCAAAGTTGGCTTTGCCTTTTATACGAGTATTTTTCATAGTTATCAGCTTTTATATGGGGCGCTGGCAACCATCCCTCTCTTTTTGCTTTGGCTATATTGTTCTGCACTGACTTTTCTATTTGGAGGTCAAGTCGTGAACACGCTCAGAATTCAAGCGGACGGCTCTTGTGTAAAATGATTCAAAGCGATCTTCTTCAATCGCTTGACGAATTTGACGCATTAGATCTTGATAAAAATGCAAATTATGAATGGTATTTAAACGGGGCCCCAACATTTCGCCACAACGATCCAGGTGGTGTAAATAAGCGCGGGAATAATTTTGGCAGGTATAACAGCTGCAGTGCTCTTCTAGAGGCCTATGATCATTCTTGAAGCGACTATTACGAATTTTAATCACCCCCTCTTTAACAAATAAATGACCATTGCGCGCATTGCGTGTCGGCATGACACAGTCAAACAAATCCACACCTAAGCGCACACATTCCAATAAATCTAATGGCGTGCCTACTCCCATCAAATAATGGGGCTTATCTGCAGGCATGTTTGGCATCAAATGCATGAGCACTTCCATCATCAAGGCTTTGGGCTCACCCACAGATAAGCCACCAATAGCATAGCCATCAAAGCCAATGTCCATCAGCCCCGCTAAGGAAATTTCACGCAAATGGGGGAACATGCCACCCTGTACAATACCAAAGAGTGCATTGGGGTTGCCCTGATGCGCATCATGGCTCCGTTTGGCCCAACGCAAAGACATTTCCATCGATAGACGGGCCTCTGTTTCCGTGGCAGGATAAGGGGTACACTCGTCAAAAACCATAACAATATCCGAGTTTAAATCTCGCTGCACTTGCATGGAAATTTCGGGGCTTAAAAAGACACGCTGCCCATCCACAGGCGAATTAAAATAGACGCCCTCTTCTTTTAATTTGCGTAATTTACCCAAACTAAAGACCTGAAATCCGCCTGAATCCGTCAAAATGGGATAGGGCCAATTGATAAACTCATGCAAACCGCCATGATTCTTAATCACTTCAGTACCGGGGCGCAACATCAAATGAAAGGTATTGCCTAAAATAATTTGAGCACCTAAGGCCTCTAATTCTTCACGACAAATGCCTTTGACACTGCCATAGGTTCCCACGGGCATAAATGCGGGGGTTTCAATCAAACCTCGCTTAAACTGCAATTGACCCCGTCGTGCCTGCCCTGATTGTGTGAGTAACTTAAATTGCATGAATCCCTCTATTCTTCCCGATGTAAATCTTGCATGACCTCTGCAAACTGCCCTGCCATGAGCTTAGGTGCATTATTACAAGCGCGGTCAATGGCTCGATCAATCGCTATTTTTTCTTGTTCACTGGGGGAGTGCAATACATACGAAACCACTTGCTCTTTTGCTCCTGGATGTCCAATACCAAAACGCAAGCGATAAAAATCAGCAGATCCTAAATGGCTTAAAATATCGCGTAAGCCATTATGGCCTCCATGCCCCCCACCGATTTTTAATTTGACTCCACCAGGTGCAAAATCCAATTCATCATGGGCCACTAAAATTTCACTTGCTTCAATTTGAAAAAAACGGGCCAAAGCCGCAACTGCCAAACCACTTTCATTCATGAAAGTAACGGGTTTCGCAATCAGCACTTTATGTGTTGCACTGGGCAGTTCAGCCCACTCGCATTGAAATTTTTTATCCAAACGGAGCGCCAACCGAAATTGGCTTGCCAATTCATCAATAAACCAAGCCCCCGCATTGTGTCGAGTAGACGCATAGCGAGGGCCTGGATTTCCTAAACCGACAATTAAGCGAATCATGCGCTATTCGGTCTTAGGCTCTTCAGTTTCTTTTACAGTCGGCACTTCTGCTGCAACTGGGGCTGCGGCCTCTTCTTCCTCGGTTTCTTTCACTGCACGAGGAATATGGACATTCACCACTGCAGCATCATTGCCATGAATCAACTGAGCCAATTTTACACCCTTAGGCAACTTGATTTCAGACAAATGTTGAGTATGATCTAATTGCAAAGCACTTAAATCAATTTCTAAATATTCAGGCAAATCACCGGGCAAGCAGACCACTTCAACTTCATTGATCAGATGGGTCACCACTCCCCCCTCTTTCACTGCAGGGCATTCACCCACAAAATGGAGAGGAACATGAACATGAATTTCAGTTTTGCTATCAACGCGCAAAAAATCCATGTGCAAAATTTTAGGCTTGAAGGCATGGCGCTGCAAGTCCTTCAAGACCGCTTTTTCGGTCTTAGAACCGATTTTTAACTCTAAAATAGAGGAGTAAAACGCCTCATGCTCCAGCGCATGCAGTACTTTATTGTGATCCAAGGTGATGGAAACTGCATCTTTCCCTGCACCATAAATAACAGCGGGAACGCGTTCGTTCCGACGTAGGCAGCGGCTCGCACTTCTCCCTAACTCTTTACGCACTTCAGCTTCTAAAGCAAAATGTTGTTTTGTCATGATCGATCCTTATTGATTAAAATAACCCCTTTGATCGCGACCAATCAAAGCGGACGGGTGATTTTAACAAAAGATTTGCTGGATGGGAAGCATTTTTTAAACGCATTCTAGGTCGGCAACACTAGCTGGGGAGGGTGTGCTTGACTGAGCAATTTTGATCTGTTGATCCAAAAAAGCCGTCGCTTTGCGTGCCGCTGTCCCTATCGCCACATCTTGAGGATCCTCTAAAATCAAATCATTCAAGTGATAACCACGGGCATTAAACTGCAAAAACATGGCACTCAACACATTCCAAACCCCCTGATAATCACCTTTTACATAATCTTTGACCATTTCAAGGTAGCTTTCAGCGGCGCCATGATAGGCCTCTGTGCTTAAACATCCTCTACGCATCACTTCTACAAACTGATATAAAAAATCACGTACGGGATTTGGCCCCTTAACACTGTGCATGAATCTCAATAAAATGGTATCACTAGAGAAAACAGGATGACACACATACAATAAATAAAGCGCTAGATTAATACAAGCCAATCGGCTCTTTATTGGAGTTGTTCTTTCTGCGCCATAGCGACCTAATTCAACGCAGAGGGGTTCAAAATCTTCTGGCAAAGAAAATGCAGGCTGCCTCGTTCTCAGCGCATTCCAGAGACAAAAATACTCATCCACAATCAAGGCAGTCGGCCCTGTCAAGCTCGACAGTGCTTCTAGACAAGTGCGCGAATTCCGATAGGCGCGTAATGTTCTGAGTGGAGGGATCACTCCTGCAGAGTCAAATAAAACCCTAGGTATAGCGATAATGACTGACAAAGCG
The DNA here is from genome assembly GCA_021848625.1 of Pseudomonadota bacterium. Lineage (GTDB taxonomy): Bacteria > Pseudomonadota > Gammaproteobacteria > Francisellales > CACEW01 > JAJZUD01. Next base: position 986 of record JAJZUD010000015.1, on the reverse strand, counting down.
CCACTGATTGCCCGTTGATGCTGGATCTCTTCAGAAGCCTCAAGACGCAAAGAGGCATATGCACTCGAAAAGTACCGAAAAGCGTCCTTGCGGAAAAAGCGAACTCCTTCAATGCGCTGATTAATTCTGGAGAGTGGGTTTTTAAAATCACCACTATAAAAAAAAGTGCCCTCTTGGCTGTTTTTAGAAAGCTTTTTAGCGTATTCATTGCGCGACAACTGACTAATCAGCATATCTTCTAGCCTATAATACTGATTGAGCTGATATAAGCGATTTAAAGCCAACAGTACTGGATTTAAAACAGCGCTAACTAGCACTCCTCCTCGACGAGCCCACTGTTTAATAGAATCAGCATCCTGTTTTATTGAAGTACACTCAAACTGTTTTTTTTGAGACCATTTTTTTTGATAGCCCTCTAACATGTCTTTTAGCACCGCAAACTCTGCAGTGGAGCTAGGTAGCTTTTGGATTGCATCATCAACAAAGGCGAGCAGTTTACGACGCACTAACTCAACCATGACTGCTAGCATTGGCGATGGGATGAGGCTGGGGATCTCTATTTCACGGGGAGGGGTAATCACATCATGAACTACAAAATAATACATAAAATAAAGTCGAAAAGATATTTTATATTATTTTTGCAAAAAAATCAGCTCATTGCAATCTTTGAATCCATCTTTGAAAGGATTCCAACAATTGGCCTAAAATTTCCCGAGTGGGTGTATCCGTCAGCTTTAAATCTTCATCAAATTTATTTTGTGCAAAGGCTACAAAAAGCTCAGGCCGATTGAGCACAGGGAGATCTAAATAAACCACTGTTTGACGCAAGTGATATTGTGCTCGTGCACTGCCCATCATTCCTTGCGAAGCGCCGATAAGCGCAAGGGGTTTTCCAGTGAGGACTGGGTCACTTGCAGGGCGCGAGAGCCAATCAATTACATTTTTGATAACGCCAGACATGGAATAATTATATTCTGGAAGATCGG
>JAJZUD010000083.1 GCA_021848625.1 Pseudomonadota bacterium | reverse complement strand
GACTCACAAAAAAGAACTTGTAGTGACAAGTATGACTTTTTGATCTTCTGCAAGCCTTTGTTTACGCCATTCTCATGTTGTAAATGTCAAAGTTGGGTCTGGCAAAAAGATATTGCCGCTTTTCATAACACCTGCAAAAAACAGAGCGTGCCAATCCTAATTGAACGCTCTCAATCAGGGAATGGTGGGCATGCGTGGTTGTTTTTCGAAGAAGCCATACCCGCTGCCTTGGCCAGAAACATCGGCACAGGCTTGATTACTCTGACCATGCAGGATCATCCCCATTTGAGCTTGGAATCATACGACCGCCTTTTCCCAAATCAAGACACCTTACCAAGCGGTGGATTTGGAAATTTAATTGCCCTACCCCTACAAGGCCAACGGCGCAAAAATGGTAACAGTACTTTCATCGACGTTGATCAAGACTTTATCGCATTTGATGATCCTTGGCTGATTTTATCTAAGACTGAAAAATTGACGCATCATCAAGTAGCAATGCTGCTCGAACGCATTCAGGGGCAAACAGAACTGTTGGACGTCAAAGCAAGTTTTACAGACGAAGACCAGCCGAAGCCTTGGAACATTCCACTCTCTAATCCTGAAACTTATCCAGCAATTGAAGAGACATTGCCTACAGAAATAACCATTGTAAAAGCCAATCTGCTTTATATTCCATTGGTAGGCCTGCCCAATAAATTGATAAACAAGATCAGAAAAATCGCAACTTTTCAAAATCCAGAGTTTTATAAAGCCCAGGCCATGCGCTTATCTACCTACGATAAACCCAGAATCATTAATTGCAGCGAGCTTTTCCCAGAATATTTGGGGTTGCCAAGAGGATGTGAAGCTGATTTATTAAAACTTTTAGAGCACTACAAAATCACTCCTCATTTTGATGATCAGCGCGAAATAGGCCAACGTATGCAGATTGCATTTCAAGGCAAGCTTTCAAAAACGCAGCAAAGTGCCGCATCTGAATTGCTCAATCATGAAATTGGAGTGCTTTCAGCCGCTACAGGTTTTGGCAAAACAGTGATCGCCTCCTATATAATCGGCAAGCGCAAAGTGAATACGTTAATCCTGGTACACCGCCAGCAATTGTTGACCCAATGGCAGGAAAGGCTATCTGCTTTTCTGAGCCTTAAAAATAAACCTGGCATGATTGGTGCTGGCAAATTCAAACCCACTTTCAAAGTCGATGTGGCAATGATGCAAAGCCTGATTAAAAGTGGAAACGTCAAAGAGGAAATTGCGCAATATGGCCAAGTCATTGTGGATGAGTGCCATCACTTATCTGCCTTTAGCTTTGAGCAAATCCTCAAAAAAGTAAAAGCCAAATATGTTTTGGGTTTGACTGCCACTCCTTTTAGAAAAGACGGCCATCAGCCGATTATTTTTATGCAATGTGGGCCAATTCGACATCAAGTCAGCACAAAATCAGCCGTCTCAGAAAATCAATATCAATGCGTTGTGCGTACCCATTTTACAGAGTTTATTCCCACCTTAGGAATCTTATCTTTTTCAGACTTACAAAATGCTTTAACGGAGGATCATGCACGCAACGAATTGATTCTCACGGACATGGTCGAAGCCTATCGCAATGGCCGCCACCCCTTACTTTTAACTGGACGTACTCAGCATTTGGATTGGTTTTACAAGCATTTAAAAGAGGCAGGCATTGACAACGTTTTTGTTTTCAAAGGTGGGCGATCAAAGAAAACAGATGCCACGATGATGAAAGAATTGTCTGAATTAGAGGGAAACCGCGTGATTATTGCAACTGGCCAATACGTTGGAGAGGGCTTTGATGATCCGAAACTGGATACCCTTATTTTGGCTTTTCCCATATCCTGGCATGGGACATTGCAGCAGTACGTAGGCCGCTTGCATCGCCAACACCAGGGCAAGGACCAGATTATCGTGCATGATTATATCGATGCGAATTCTGCTGTTTTGGTATCGATGTACAAAAAAAGACTCAAGAAATACAAGGAGATGGGCTATATTGTACAAAACTCTACAGGGCTGTTTTAGCACTTAATGCACGTTACCATACCATTTCCACCGCCTTGATACTGCGCTTGATAATAAAAAAGATGAAGTATAGTGCGGACATGTCCATTCGCATCGGGATCAAACATCACCACACCTATGGCTACTCCATCATCATTTTGCCCTGGATTTTCACTTTTAAAAGCCAGCGAAAGATGATTGCCGCTCGCAACCATTGATCCACGGTACAAAACTGTACCATCGGATAAATTAGAGTAATATTCGTAGGCAATATATCCTTTGGCAAAGTCACTATTTTTGGGATCACGCTTAAAATTTACTTCTTTTTCAAAAAATCCATCATGACAATCAACACCATGAGAACTATACTTGCCAGATAAATCTAAAAATTGCTTCTCCATCATTTTATCTCTATTTTGATCAAACTATACTGATTGTAGCACAAAAATGGATGGCAAAGAGGTCTCATCCCCAGCAAAGTATGCTAAAATGCCTAACAAATTTACAATTTGATAAGCAATGAACAGTTTAACGCTGGCAGATTTGATGGTATTGCGAGAAGGCTTTGATATTGAGTTCAAAGAGGCTGGAGGCAAGGAAAAGAAAGGCGCCATCCCCGCAAGTTTTTGGGAAACTTACAGCGCCTTCGCGAATGGTGCTGGTGGAGAAATTTACCTCGGGGTAAAAGAAGATGCTCAGGGTGAAATCAAAATTTCTGGCATAGCGAATCCAGCCAAAGTGATGCAGGAATTATTCGACCTTGCCAATAATGCTGAAAAAATAAGCTGCAATCTTTTGCATGATCATTCGGCTGAGATACTTCTCATCAATGAAAAAACCATTCTCAAGATTTCTGTACCTCGTGCTTCGCGCAAAGAGCGCCCTGTTTATGTGGGTGCAAATCCATTAAAAGGCAGTTATATCCGCAAAAATGCAGGAGATTATCGAATCCCGGCTGATACAGTCAAAAAGATGTTAGGCGAGCAAAGCGAAGAATCTTGTGATGCCATGCTTTTAAAGGGGTTTGATTTCAAAGATTTTGACCTGGAAACAGTACAGGTTTATCGCAATACTTTTGTGGCACGTCAGCCCACCCATCCTTTTGTGGGGCTTGAACTGAAAGATTTTTTAAAGAAAATTCGTGCTTGGACCAAAAATCGGGAGGCTCAGGAAGAAGGCCCTACACTTGCTGGGTTATTGATGTTCGGTAAGCTAAGTTCCATTTTGGATGAGCTTCCCTACTACCAGCTTGATTATCAAGAGTGGCCCGAAACAAAAGCGGAAAATCGGTGGATTGATCGACTGACTACAGATGGAAATTGGTCAGGAAATCTCTACGATTTTTATCGACGTGTCTACCAGAAAATGATTGCTGATTTAAAAATTCCGTTTCGGCTCGAAAACGGCGTTAGGGTTGAAGAAACGCCAGTCCATGAGGCATTGCGAGAAGCTCTGGTGAACACGTTGATTCATGCCGATTATAAAGGGCATGTCTCTCTTCTTATCGTCAAGCGTCCAGACATGTTCAGCTTCCGTAACCCAGGTTTAATGCGGGTCCCGATTGAACAGGCTTTGGATGGCGGGGATAGCGATTGTCGTAATGCCAATTTACAACACATGTTTCAGCTTATTGGGATCAGTGAGCGAGCAGGCTCTGGAATCCCAAAAATCTATCAAAGCTGGGAGCAACAGCATTGGAGACGCCCACGTATTGTTGAAAAAGTAGAGCCTGCACAAACCCGTTTTGAATTGCACATGGCTAGTTTGCTCTCCCAAGAGGTACTACAAGAATTAGAGCAGAAATTCGGGGAAAAGTTTGAGCAGCTCACTAATAAGCTGGAACGCATTATTTTAGGCACGGCAAGCTCTGAAGGTGTTGTTGATCATAAACGCATCCGAGAGATTGACGCAGCTCATCCAGCAGACATCTCAAAAGCATTGCATGCCTTGGTGCGGAAAGGCTTTTTGATTCAAGATGGAGCTGGACGAGGTGCAAGTTATCAGATAAAAAATAGCTCCATAGGTTTGGGTGATAGCTTCATAGGTTTGAGTGGTAGCTCCATAGGTTTGAATGGTAGCTTCATAGGTTTGGATGAAAATTCTCTAGAACAACAAGAACATAAAATAGCTGAACCCGCGATACAAGCAAAAAAAATGAATCTATCGCAAATGCAAGCGATTATCTATGATTTATGCAGTGTGCGGCCACAGAAAATTGAGCGCTTAGCTGTTTTACTCAACCGCGATACAGTCTATTTGAGAAACACACATTTGCGCCCAATGATTTTAAGTAAAAAAATTAAGATGCTCTATCCAGATAAGCCTCAACATCCTGAACAAGCATACCTGGCAATTGGAAATGCATCGTGACTCGTGCAGCGCCGACGAATTTTGGTCTCCGTGGTGCTATCCCTAAAGCGTGGAGGCTCTTGCTTTTTATAGCATGCGACTTGTTGGTAGATTTAAACTATTATTGTCACTTATTTTCTGGGACACTGGTGGAACAACGATTTCCATAAACGCCCAATCAAGCCCAAAAAGCCACCAAAAGCGAATCTTCGCAAAGCCAGAAAACCCCTATTGTAAATGATGGTTGCCTGTTATATACTCTTGTTGTGGCTCGACTCATAATTAACTCGCAGCCCTTATTCTACAACACTTCCCTGTAAAATACAACAGCGTTTTCAAGCATTTTCTTAAAACCGGTTTTGGTGCTTTGTTGTGCGAAATGGGATTGTTTTAAAAATCAGTGGCTCGATAGTGGCTCAAAGATTTTGATGATAGAAATTATTAGTCTCGACGTTCTGTATTTTCGAGCTTTGCATTAACCAAAAAGACAGCGTATTATACACAAAATGGATTTAAAAAAAGTATTTATTGGCTTTGACCGTGATGGCACGCTTGAGCTTGCAGACCATCCTATTCCAGACCGTCTCATCCAAAAATTCCAAATTTTGAAAGAGCAAGGGGCAACTTTATTCATTGCGTCAGGCAAATCCTATGTCGATCTCCAAGTCATTTGCGATCGCATCTCGTTAAACCCCAGGCTATTTTGCGCAGAGAATGGCGGGCACATTGTGATTCCCAATGAGGTTGAGTGGCTAGATGACTCAAGTCAAGACATCTTATTTTTTAAAGACAACATTAACAATATCGCACTCCCTCCTGCGAGGTTTGAAGATAAGCGCTTGCTATGGTCAAGAACCTTCGGTGCAAACGCAGCTGAGGCGGCTGATATACTAAACAATTTCGTGACTCAACATAAACTAAATCTTGATGTCCTATATTATCGATCAGGCGGCGGAACGGTTGAAATTGTGCCAAAGGGCGTAAATAAGACCAATCTGTTGCAGTATCTTCCAGAGGCTACGGCTATTCATTTTGTCGGCGACAATATCAACGACTTAAACTTGATGGGCGATCCAAGAGTCACGCCCCATGCGGTTGGCAATGCGATTGCCTCTGTCAAAGAATGTGTTACCAAAAAGAATGGCATTGTTTCTACTTTTGATGTGGGTCATGGCGTACTGGATATACTCGATAAGCTATATCCATAATACGGTTTGGCGTTATTCTTGGATACCGTTGTGCAACTATGTTATAGTGCGAATACATAAAAAATAAGTCTGTTATTTTATGAAACACGTCGTACTGAAAAAATTGCATAAAAAAATCTTGCAAGTGATGCAGGATCAGGGCTTATCAGCAAGAGAGCTCGCGCAAAAATCAAAAATTCCTTATACGACTTTAATGTCCATTTTGCATGGTATTTCTGACACTTCGGTCAGTAATTTTTCTGCGATTTGTGATGGGTTGAGGGTGAATGCAGATACGCTGCTTGAAGGCATTATCGAGTCTAAGGCCTTGTCCTCAGCACAGCAAAAATCGGTGCGTGCACCCAAATTCTTAATTGTGTTTATCTCAATTGTGAAAGTGACCTATTGCATGCTTTACGATGTCAAGGCAGAAAAAGCGGTCAATGCTGTTTTGGATTTCCCGTTGCGCTGTGGCGATGATGCAGATTTTTTTATTGATAATGTGGCTGCGGCCGTTGAGCAGTTATCAAAAGATCTCAATAAGCCTGTTGCTTTGAAAGACGTGGCTGTGTTTGCGTCAGTGCAGCAGTTCGGCCGTAAGCCTAGTCGTGAAAAAGTTCAGAACAAAGGTGCTAAGCTATTTTCTCACTTTTACTTA
>JAJZUD010000014.1 GCA_021848625.1 Pseudomonadota bacterium | reverse complement strand
CCATATTGTGAGGAAAACAGACGGAGGTTCTGACGATATCGAGAACCTTCGACTGCTTCACCCAGTGTGTCATAGGCAAATCCACAGCAAAGCTGAGATCTCACCACCATGGGTAAATCCCTTGCTGGAAGTTCTGCAACGGGCAGCATGATGGATGAATTGACGCACACCATACAGCCTAGTACAGCCGAACCAGGTTTAGATGCGGCAACAGGTGCCACTTCTGAAAATAACTCATTGAGCACAGGAATGCTCGATCGCTTTGGATCAAAGAGTCCTGCACCTGTGATCGATGAGGTTAACCCCTCACCTTCATTAGAGAGCCAGAGCAATCAATAAAAAAACAAAAGGAAATAACAAAAATGAAAAACCAAGAAAATAAAACTGTAACCTGCATTCAAAGCGGCTTCTGCAGTAGAACGGCTACCGACTTCACTCGGGCTAAAAGGAAGAGTCCGTATCCACCACAGAAAGCCTATGTCAATCGACATAAGAACTATCTTAATGCAAAACAAAAACAAGGAAAACTAAAAAATGACAATTAAGATGATTAATCTACTTAAGAAACAAGCTGAAGCTTCTGATCTATTGGCGACCGATGAGTCGATCACAGATCAAGACAGCCCCTATGTCAAAGGACGCGCTGCTTGGAATGAACTCTACGGCAGCACTGTGGTGCAACTTGAAAACAGTTACCGCATCATTGCGATCCTCGCCATCGTCATTATCTTGCTGGGATGCGTAATTGGCCACATTGCAAGCCAATCCCGCCTAAAACCCTACGTGGTTGAAGTCACCAGCAATGGAGATGTCGTCACGGGTATGGAAGCCACGAGCTTTAACGGTAACAGCGTTCCTGAAAATGCCATCAAAGGCAGTCTATACAAGTTTATCCTCTATTCAAGAGGTGTAACCGGAGACCCTGCTGTAGATCAAGACAATGTCTATGCTGCACAGGCCCTCACAACAGGTAATGCCTTTACTACATTAAGCAATTTCTACCAGCAAAACAACCCGCTTATTTTGGGTAAAACCGAAAAAGTGAATGTGCAAGTGATTTATGAGATCAAACGCACAGATAACAGCTATGAAGTGGCTTGGCAGGAAACGGCAACATCCTTAGACAACCAACCGATTTCGCAAAATGAATATATTGCCGAAATCACCTACAAGCTGGGTGATGTGAAAGATATACGTTACAACCCTCTGGGGCTTTATATCACCAATCTCACCTGGACTGAACAAATCAATAATAACAACAATGGAGTACAACAATAATGAAAACCGTAACTAAACTCATTAGCTTGGGCTGCAGTGCAGCGATTTTAGCAAGTCTTATGGGCTGCTCGAATAATCCAGCTAGACAAACCTTTGCACCGGCAACGGAAGTAGTCACCAAGACAGTAATTGTACCGATGCAAACCACCCCTGATATTGAAGCAAGCTTCGGCTATGGCGCGAACCCTGCCTTGATTATGGCTTACAAGAGCTATCAAAAGACCGGCAAAGCCCCTCACGTCACCACTGATGGTTTTGAGGGTTTCCCTTATGATCCAGCACAGCAGATCTATATTTCCTGCCAGCCGCTTCATATTTGCACTCTTCTCTTCCAAGAAGGTGAGTTGATCAAAGACATCTCCTTGGGCGATACCGCAAACTGGGAAGTCAAACCCATGTTCGTGGGAGGAACCTGGCCAGATGGCGCTGAACTCTTGGTCATTAAGCCCAAAGCGACCAACTTGGCCACTAATCTCGTACTGACAACCGACAAGCGCATTTATAACATTGCGCTGGTGACATCAAGTACTGACTACGTACGCCAGGCTGTCTTTTACTATCCAGCTGATACGGATGAGGCGATTCAAAGCGCTATGAGCACTGCTTTAAACCAAGAGGCCCAAAACACTCAGAACGTGATTGCCTCAAGTCAAAGTGCTAATGGAACGGACATTAATTTAAATGATGTCAATTTCAATTACAAAATCAGCGGTGCATCCCCTACTTGGAAACCCTTAAGGGTCTTTGATGATGGTACGCATACCATTATTCAATTCCCCAGCATTGTGAACAGCACTGAACTCCCTGCTCTCTTCGTTTTAGACAATGGCCAAGATCAGTTGGTCAATTTCCGCAAAAAGACGGAAAGTGATGGGACGGTTGATTATGTAATTGATCGCATCTTTACTGAAGCCGTATTGGTATCGGGGGTCGGCAGTGACCAAGTCAAAGTTGTGATCACCAACAAAAACCTTGATCGTTCTTGGTTTTAAGGAGGTGCATCATGACTGATATCAAAAAAACGGATACACCCGTCACCAAAGAAACAAAAGAAAAAAATGCAACGCCAGAGGTGAAAACTTCTGGCAGCGCTCTCCCTAAAGTACCCACTGGTACCAAGATGAGTCTCAAAGGGAAATATCTGATCGGAAGTGTTGTTGCTGTACTGATTGTTTATCTTATTTGGGCGCTCTTTGGCTTAACTGCCAAGGCCCCCAGCAATAATGATACTCAAGAGTCTACAACCATTAGCAGCAATGATCTGCAAAATCAGACGCAGCAAGGTCAAGATATATTGACCCAAGTGGATACACAAGCCTACGGTACAGCTGGAGCGAGTATGGCTGCAAGTTCGAGTAATGGAAGCACTCCGACTGCTTCTCTCTCACAAGGGGGTAATTTGCCCCCAAATGTGGGAAGTGCAACCGTTGCTGCACCCAATAATGCGGGATACAGCACTATAGGTAGCAGCCAGACTCAAGATCCCCAACAGCAAGCCATGCAAAATGGCATGCAAAGTGGATTAACTCCTGATGGCTTTCAAAGTAGTAGTAATGAGAATAACAGCCCTGCACAGGTAAATAGCAATATGCAGCCATCCTTGCCTACTGCTAACCCTGTATCAGCAAACTCACAAGCAAATGCAAATTCGGGTACAGATGACCAAAACATGCAATCTGAAAAAAATGCCTTTTTGCAAAACCAAACGGGCGGACAAGATGCCTTAAAACTGGGAGTCCAAAGCCCTAGCTCATCCTATATGGTGATGTCGGGTTCAATTATTCCCGCCACTTTGGTGACAGGTATTAACTCTGACCTACCCGGAGAAATCCAGGCGATTGTTTCACAAAATGTCTATGACTCCAAAACTGGTAACTTTGTTTTGATACCACAAGGCTCAAAACTGATTGGTACCTATGATTCACAAGTGGCGTATGGCCAAAACCGAGTTTTGATTGTCTGGACACGGGTGATCTTTCCGAACGACCAATTCATTGATTTGGAAGGCATGCCTGGCGCTGACTTAAGTGGCTTTGCAGGCCTACATGATCAAGTCGACAATCACTACTTCCGCATTTATGGCTCAGCTTTATTGATGAGCTTATTTAGTGCGGGCATGCAATTGTCGCAACCTAACAATACGACCTCGAATGGTGCCCCTACTAATCAACAGATTATTGCGGGTGCAATGGGTCAACAACTCGGACAAACCTCGATGGAGCTGATTGAAAAGAATATCAATATTCAGCCCACAATCAACATTCGGCCAGGGGATAATTTTAATGTGCTTGTCACACGCGATATTCCTTTTACGGGCCCTTATAACGAAGGAGCAAACTAACATGTTTAGCAATAAGAATAACAACAAAAGAAACAATCTAAAAATCATTGCAAGCTTCACTCTAACCGGTGGCCTTTTGGCTGCCGCAGGAGCGGGGATTGCCAAAACCCAAACTTCTCACGAAAGCAGCTTAGATGTGCTTTATGCGGGACTGATGGGAATGGGTGCAGGTTTAATTTTATCAACCTGCGGCCTTCTTACTCGCAAAATCTATCAAGCTTGCGCACAAGAAGAAATGTCGCTGGCCTCACCCAGTTCTGATGCTGAATCCAGTGATGGGGATGAATGCGCACGCGATCAGCTTCGCAAGCTTTTAGATGCTTGGCGCGAAGAAGGCGATGAGGAATCGCTTTCAGACAAGGATTCTTTAGCAGCACCTTTTTATAGCGCAATGCATATTCAATATCCCCAGTCTCAATCTCAATTAATCAGGAAGTTTTAAATCATGAATAACAGCAATAAAAACAAAAAAAGGGAGGGCAACCTCTTTCAAAAATGGATTGGGGTGGCGGCAGAGCCGACCTCTACTCAATCCAAACTTGAGGCTATCAGTTTATTTGGTGGGATGGTTTTACTCTCTATCCTCTTAACCTGTGGAGCTCGAATTCACAACTACAATGCGTTTGCAGCAGGCTCAAATGCCTTTATGCCCAACTCCTATGCCGACCAGTGCGTTCTATTTAGTCTGTACGCGTTGATTAACATGGGCGCAATCGCTTATGCTTGGTTGGCTACCCATAAGAATAACAATAAAGAAAACTCACTGCTGCTGGGCGCAAGCGTAGCGGCAGCGGGTGTAGCTGGTCTTGCCGTCTTCGCTTTATTTTTAGTCTTTGACATGCTGACCTTGAACCTTGTTGCCTTAGAATACCACATGGGCACAATGGCGCATTTTAATCTCTATAAAAACTACTTCAGTGAATATGGCTGGATGTATTTTATTCCTGGCACTTTGGCTGCATTTAGTTTTGGCATCTTTGGACATCATCGCAATCGTGAGCCTAAAACCTCAGGGGTATTTGGCTCAGCTGAATTTGCGAATACTTTCGATCTTAAAAAAATTGAAGCGTATAACGATGCCTATTCAATCTTTGGTAAAGACGAAAAAGGACGCTACTTACACTATCCCTTATGCAACCGCACTATTATCGCGCAACCAGAGGGTGGGAAATCTACGGGTGTCGTTACTCCCGCTCTTTTAACCGAAGATCGCCCTCTCTTTGTGCATGACCCCAAGGGAGAGCTTTGGGCTGTAGCAGGACGCCATCGCCACGTACAGTTTGGACGTAAAAGTGTGGTCTTAGATCCATTTGGTGAAACGCGCAAAAGTGAACGCTTTTTAGAAAACAAACCCGCTTCCATGCTGGATACGATCTATACCTTTAACCCCTTAGACTTATTAGCTGAAGACCCTAAAATGCGGGATCGCACCTTAGAGTCCTTGGTAGATAGCCTGATTTTATCCGCTCAAGATGGCAACTCTGCCAGTGATCACTTTAATGAAGCTTCCAAAATGATTTTGAGTGGCTTTATTGAATGGGTTGCGGTTAAAGAAAAGAATCCTGATCAACGCAATTTGTTAAAAGTACGCAGCTTCTTTGACTTGGATGAGGTCAAACTAAAACTGCTTTTAGCCAAGATGGCGAAATCAGACCTGCAGCATGCCAAAAAAACTGCCTCGCTTCTGTCCAAACAAGGTACAGGCGAACATCATGCCAGCTTGATGACCACGGTCGAGCGTCACTTAAAGTGGTTAACAGATCTCAACATCCAAGAATTCGTAGCAAAGAGCAATTTTGATTTGAAAGAGTTCTTAGAAGGCAATATGGATGTTTATGTGGTTTTACCAAGTGACCAGGCCAAAGGTAAATCGAGCTTTGTGCGCTGTATTGTCGCCTCGCTCTACAATCTTTACATTCAATCCCCACCGGAAAAGCGCCCACTTAAAAAGACTCTGTTTATCTTTGATGAATTAGGGCAATTGGGCTATTTCCCCGATATTGAAAAGATGATTGCAGAACTTCGGAATTGTGGCATTGTGATTTGGGCTGTGTTTCAAGACATCAGTCAAATCAAAAAATATTCGCATCCGGGTTTATTTGAAGGGGCGAAGTTAAAACAGTTCTTTAACATCGACGATCTTGAAACCATGGATTGGATTCAAGGCTTAGGCGGTACGCGCACCATCTTTACGGGCAGCACTTCAAAGAGTCACTCATCAGGACGCAATTCCTCCACCAATGAAAGCGAGAGTGAACAAGAAACGCGAACAGAGCTCATTCAAACCAATGAGATTCGAGAAATGGCCAGTGATAAGCAATTTGTGTTTATCCGAGGAGTGCCACCGATTCTTTGTAAAAAAATCCCGTACTTTTATCAAGACCGTTTTGCCGGACAGTTTGATAAAAACCCGGTCGAACAAGAACGTCAATAATAACAATAAGGAAACAACTTAAAAATGAAACCCATCATTACCCAACAAACCGAACGCTTAAAAGGCCACTACGCTTTATGGCTTAAAAGCATCAAACCCGTTGAACAATACAACTTCAAAGGTAACTTACGTGATCTTGCTATTCGCAAAAAACTCAAAGGGGTAGAAAAAGTCGCTGTACAGGAATATCTCAAGAACCTGCGCCAGAAACGCTACTATAAGTGGATTCCTCAGGCTGAAAGTTTAATGAATTTACATCCTGACTTTAACCCCTTAAATCACCCTTTTATGCGGCTTGCAATCAGCAATGATTTAACCCGCATGAAGGAGCTTCTGAATTTTGAGCTAGCGCACTACCTGACTCGTGCGTGTTTCATCAAACTAGCAGACCGCTTCCGCTTACCGCTAAACCGAGAATTATTGGCTAGCGAACGCCAATATCTCACCCAAAAATTAAAAAGCCTGCTTGCTGAAAATAAAGGGATTGAAAACGAAGAATTCTTTTACGAACTCTTTTGCAACAGCTACCGCAGTGCTTTGCTGGATATCCATTTTTACTTCAACATCCAGCTCAACGTCCTTGAACACCCCAGCTTTGAGCCTGAGGATTTAATCAAAAATAAAAACACCAAAACAGGAGAAATTAAAAATGTCTAAACGTTTATTTGTAGGCTCACTACCCTACTCCATCGATGATATGGGCTTAAAAGCGCTCTTTGAGCCTTTTGGACAAGTCGTTTATGCTCGGGTGATTCGTCACCCTCAAACCAAGCTTAGTCGTGGCTTTGGTTTTATTGAAATGTCTACCCTAGCTGAAGCTGAAGCAGCGCTACAAGATATGCCTCATAAAGAATATGATGGCCGAAAACTTGTGGTGACTGAGGCTTGGGGTGGGCCAGAAGCAAAGGCCCAATCATGATGGAACATAAAATAATCAGAATTAAGGCGGTCAAGGAATTGACAGGCCTTAGCGAAACCTCAATCTGGCGACGTGAACAGGAAGGAGTTTTTCCAATGCGGCGCAATCTAGGTGGTCGAGCCGTAGGCTGGTTTTATGATGAAGTCCTTGCTTGGCTTGAGAATGCTCCGCCCAAAAGGTCTGTAGATAATTTGTAAATGTAAAGGGCTCCTAGGAAAAGGAGCCTTTTTTTATCGTGCAATCCCTTGAAATATTTGACAGATATCGCCATGTTTTATCCATAATGATGCATCAGTACGATAACGTCATGTTATATTTATCAGTTAAAGCTCAAAGGGGAGGGGATAAATGATCTGGCCAATAATTAAGAAGCTGGGTGTTAAAATTGGAATCAATTTTTCAAAAAAGCAGACGGTTGGAAATGGATCAACGGTGGTGAATGGCAAAAACAATCATGTCAATATATATTTGAACAAGCCAGAAATCAGTACAGCATCCAAGACAGAAGATCTTACTGAAAAATTGCATAAACTTCTTGAAGAGAATACAGTAAGGGATAGCCAATACTATTCATTATCCCATATTTATAAACATTTTAAAGATGTCCCCAGGGAGGATGTTTTTAAAGCATTGAATATTTTATTGAATCGCAGGCACATAAAAGAACTTGGAAGGGGCTGTGACGATCAAACAAGGCTGTTTTGCATTATTTAACTGTAAAGAAGGCTTTTGCTTTTTAAAACAATGTAATGCCTCAGATCAGAATGCAAATTTACTGAGAATTTTTTTGTGGGCGTATGGGTAAAAAATTTGACTGTTTTGAGGTATAGGGCAAGAGGAATGAATTTGTTTACACCTTTGCGGTCAAGAATTATGCCCAGCAATGCTTGATCAAAAGCGGGTAATTCATAAGTTTGTTCGATAGTCTCATCATAGCCAATTGTTGCCGGCAGCCTCGTAGAATCAGCATTGCTAAAATTAGATAAGAGCATATAGTGGGATGTTTTAAAAATTCCTGTTTTTAGGTAAAGTCCCTTAATCGTGACGGGGCGGTAAGAGAAATTTGTAACTCTAAGGACTGCCAAGTGATAATTGTCTGGCGGTATAACCATGATTCCTGCAAAGAGGATTAGTTTGTCCCCATCCTTGGCTGCTAACCAAAGACTAACAATTACAGCGCAGAATGTAGCAATGGCACCTATACAGGTGCCATTGCTCCAATTGCATTCCAGAGATCTCCGTTAAATGTCATATATTTCCTTTTTTATTGTTAAGTTATAGCTGTCTGCATATCAACAAAATCAGCCCAATCCTGCATCATTTTTCGCCTTTCATCCAAAAATTCCGCACGATCATACGCCGCCACAATTTTATTTTTATGGGCATGCGCCAACTGCCGGTCAATCACCTCATGGCGATAATTCAACTTTTCTTTCAAAGCCGTCATCGCCAGAGCTCTGAAGCCATGCCCCGTGGTTTTGCCTTTGTAACCCATCCGCTTAATGGCACCGAGCACAGTATTATTGCTCATGGTGGCATTATGCTTGACTTGGCTGGGAAAGAGAAAGTCTGACTCCCCTCTAAACTTCCTAAGCTCTTGCAGGATTTCCAAGACCTGTGTGGAGAGCGGCACAATGTGTGGGCGGCGTTTTTTCATGCGCTCGGCGGGAATGTACCAAGTGGCCTCAGCCTCGTCGAACTCTTCCCATCTGGCATAGATCAATTCACCCGTTCTCACAAAAGTGAGAAGAAGCATTTTGACGGCTAGACGAGTCAGCTTGAATAGGCGTGCTTCGTTTTTCTCAAGGCATTTCATAAAGTCAGGCAAGTCTTTTACATCTAGTGCTTTGTAATGCGTATGAATAACAGGCTTCAGTGCATCAATTAAATCGACCGCAGGGTTATGTTCCGCTCTTCCAGTCAGGACTGCGTACCTAAAAATACGGGTACAATATTGCAAAGTGCGGTGAGCCAGCTCATGTGCGCCGCGCTTTTCGATTTTTTTGAGTGCACCCAGCAACTCCAGCGCCTTAATTTCAGCAATGGGCCGATGACCTATTTCGGAAAAAATATCATGATCAAGGCGATGTAAAATCGCTTTGGCGTGGTCTTCTGTCCACTGGTGCTTATTGTTTTCATGCCATTCGCGCGCAACCGCCTCAAAACTGTTTTGTTCTTTGACTACCAACATGCGCTTTTCTTGCTTTTTCATTTGAGAAGGATCTGTGCCCGCTTCAAGCAGCTTTCTTGCTTCGCTGCGCTTTTCACGCGCGGCAGAAAGACTTACTGCCGGATATAGCCCAATAGAAAGCTTTCGCTCCTTTCCAGCAAAACGGTATTTCATGCACCAAGATCGGGTGCCGTTTGGTTTAACAAGTAGATAAAGGCCTTCGCTATCCGAGAGCTTATATTCCTTCTCTTTAGGCTTGGCGTTTTTACAGATCAGATCATTGAGACTCATAATGGGGGCCTCCTGAATTTAACTTCTTTCCGAAGCCCCCAATAAGGCCCCCAAAAAGTTTGGTCAGTAACGGAGCTCGGAGAGGCTCCAGAAATGATCATATCGAGTATTTTCGGTGTTTGCAAGATGCATTCCTCCATTTTAAATGGTTAGTGAATGATCTAGAATGCATGTAATGGCGGAGAGATAGGGATTCGAACCCTAGTGACGCTTGCGCATCCCACTGATTTCGAGTCAGGGCCGTTTAACCGCTCCGGCATCTCTCCGTCGAGGGGCTATTGTCGCTAAATCACTCTCAATTTGCAAGAGATCTCTAGCCAAGACAAAAAAAGCTGTTAGAATAGAAGAGTATAGGATAGGACTTGACTGATGGTTAACCCAATCACATTTCAAAATATGAATATTCAAGCCACATGGCAGGCTGGACCTTCTAAAAACATGCTGGCCTCGATTGTCATTGTGGTGCTGCTGTGGCTGATTTACCTTGTCATGCGTTTTATTATCAATAAACGCTGCAAGAATCTCAAAGTGCGCTACACTTGGCGGACCCGCGCTTTTTATACAGCTCTTTTCTTCTCACTGTACTTCCTGGGACGAATTTGGTTTGACGGCATGCGTGATGTCTTTACCTTCCTCAGCATTATTGCCGCTGCCCTCACCATCACCCAAAAAGAATCACTCATGAATTTGCTCGGTTGCGCCATGATTTATTGGCGCGAACTCTTCCGCACGGGTGATCGTATCCAAATCGGCAATTATTATGGAGAGGTAACCTCCATTCGCACTTTTTATTTTCATATGCTCGAGTGCGACAAAGACGCGCTGGGCGATCAGACCACAGGCAAAATCATCACCATCCCCAATAGCCTCGTCATCACCACCCCCCTGCTCAATCTGAGCGAATTATCGCCGTTTATTTGGCATGAATTTAGCCTAATCCTTACGCCTGACAGCGATCTTGAAACAGTCCGAACCGTACTCACTGAGTTGATCGACGCTGAAGTGAAGCATTACTATGTTGAATCCAAGCATTATTTGAAAAAATTTGTCCGCGATAATTTTATTTCAGAGCAACAATTACGCACACAAAGCTTTATTCAAGCCCATCAAAAAGAGCCCGTTGGCTTTGAGATCACTATTCGTTACCTATGCCTGCCCTCGCAGCGCCATGATTTGGAAACACGCGTTTTGGAAAAATTTCTACAATACTTAAAAATTTCTAAAGTAGCTCACTTGGCTTTTGAAAAATGAAACCATCTCTCTGGCTTGCTTTGGGCCTGTTGTGTTTAAAAGCTTATGCAAACGATAATACCGTCGCAACGGCAGCTGCAGTCTCCGCAACGCAAAGTGCCGTCAATACCGGCATGATGGTGTACTGGCAAAAACAAGGAGTGCAACCTAATTTGGTGAGCCTTCCCAATGGCACCAGCTACGTCGTCCCGCAGGTCAACTCAAGCAATGCGCCTGTGACAACAGGCAATCCTTACGATAATCAAAACAATCAGGCCAATAAACAAGCTTTTTTTGATCAATGAGCTGCCTCCAGTGCAATCATCGCGGTCAAAAGCGCTTCTTCCAAGGTCTGAATCGCTTTTTGACAAACCCCGCGCTCTTGCAGCAAATGCTCCAAATCAGCCTTTTTAGCAGGCTCATAGAGGGCAGGCTCGCTTAAACGCAATTCTAAATGCGCCAGATGCCCATGCTGCACTGATAACTCCGCCTCCAGTGTTTGACAGCGCTTTGCAGCCTCCTGTTGGGACTTTTTCAGTGCAGCATCGGCTGGTTGAGGGCGCGGCTCTTTTGGCTTTTTAGCTTGTTGCGACTTTTTGTCTTGCTCAGCCTTCCACCAAGCAGGGTAATCATCAATACTGCCAGGAAAAGGCTTGAGTTCGCCTTCATAAACCAGGTATAGATCATCCACACAAGTTCGCAACAAATGTCGATCATGCGAAATCAAGACTACTGCCCCCTCATAATCCTGCAGCGCTAAAATCAAAGCTTCACGCATCTCCATGTCAAGATGATTGGTTGGCTCATCCATCAGCAATAAATTGGGCCGCTGCCAGACCATCAAAGCCAAAGCAAGCCTTGCTTTTTCACCCCCAGAAAAATAACGAATGGGCTCAAAAACGCGATCATTTTGAAATTGAAAGGACCCTAAAAACTTACGCAAAGTCGGCTCCGCAATGGCCGGGGTGAGCTGGCGCAAATGCCAAGCGGGAGATTCGTGATCCTCCAGAATATCCATTTGGTGTTGCGAAAAATAGCCTAAGCGCAAATGAGGGCTGGCTTGACGCACACCCGCAAGAGGCATCTCATCACCTGCTAACGCTTTGATCAAGGTGGACTTTCCTGCGCCATTTGGCCCCAATAGGCCAATCCGCTGACCTGCGGCTACAGCCAATTGGACTTCATGTAAAATGACTTGATCCCCATAACCTAAATCAGCATCAATCAATTGGAGTAGATTGGCTTTGCCCGGGATCTCCACACTTTGAAACTGAAATTGAAAAGCAGCACGATCATGAATCGGCGCAATTTCAGCCATTTTTTCCAATGCTTTCAAGCGGCTTTGTGCTTGACGTGCTTTGGTAGCTTGCGCCCGAAAACGATCAACATAACTTTGAATATGAGCACGCTCTCGCTGTTGTTTTTCCAAAGCGGCTTGCTGCTCAGCCCTTTGCATGGCGACTAGATTTACAAAACGTGAATAATTTCCACTATAACGCTTAATTGATTGATTTTCCAAATGCAAAATCACCCTGACGGTCTCATCCAAAAATTCTCGATCATGCGAAATAATGATATAGATTCCGGGATAGTTTTTGAGCCAAGACTCCAACCATAGCACCGCTTCCAGATCCAAATGGTTGGTTGGTTCATCGAGCAGCAAGATATCCGAGTCTGCAATCAATGCTTGAGCCAAATTCAAGCGCATTCTCCATCCGCCTGAAAACTCAGCCACGGTCTTTTGTTGCTCTGCCTCACTAAAGCCCAATCCAGTCAGTAATTTTGCTGCTTTTGAAGGCTTAGAATAAAAATCCGTTTGAATCATCCATTCATGCACACGCCCCAATGCATCCATATCTTCTGTTTGCTCAATTTGCACAAGCTCCCGCTCCTGCTGACGGTAAATCGCATCACCATCCAAAACATAATCCAGGGCTGAAACCGCCAAAGCCGGTGTTTCCTGACGTACCCAAGAGAGGCTTAAATTTTTAGGAATCTGAATTTCACCACTGTCGGCTTCTAGTTCTCGGCGAATCAATTGGAACAACGTGGACTTACCCGCACCATTCTGGCCAATCAGCCCCACTTTTTCTTGCGCGTGCAAAATAAAAGATAAATTGTGAAACAGCTCAGTTTGGCCGAGCTTCAATGAGACTTCGTTAAATTGAATCATAGAACACCTATTAAATCACTTCGCGAATTGTACCATGATTGACAAATAACCACAAATATCAAATGATGCACTGATTAAAAAGAGAAAGCGCATCACATAGCAAAGCCCACTACACTTCTTATCAAAAAATGATCCAACTCTAATGCCCGCGAGAACTCTGAGCCTGTTTTTTCTCTGCGCCAAAGCGTTTTTTAAACTTGAATCCCCCTGGCTTTTTGGGGCCACCACGGGGTTGATCCCCATGCGGCGGACCATTTCGGCGTTTCTGCTGTTGTGGCTTTTTCTGCTCCACGGCAAAAGGCGCAGCCTCTGGGCCCATTTTACCTTGTAATAGACGGGTAATTTCTTTCCACATATTGCCTTCAGAGGGGGAGACAAAACTCATGGCAGAACCACTTTGCCCAGCCCGCGCAGTCCGCCCAATTCGGTGAATATAATCTTCAGGCGTTTGGGGTAAATCATAATTGATGACATGTTCGATATGCGGAATATCCAAGCCCCGTGCGGCAACATCGGTCGCCACCATAACACGAAAGCGTTTATTGCGAAATGCATGAATCGCCCGATCGCGCTCACGCTGACGTAAATCGCCGTGAATCGCATCCACACTATGTTCATCTGCTGCTAAACGATCTGCCAGCTCCTCAGCCCCACGTTTGGTTTTGACAAACACAATCACTGAGCCTTGCCGCGCATCAAGCTCCTTCATCAATTGCGAATACTTACCCGCATGTTTCATGTGCAAAACTTGCTGATCAATATTTAAAGCCGCTTCGTTGACCGCCCCCACTGCAATACGCTCAGGATTATTTAAATAGCGACTGGATAATTTAACAATGCCTGGCGCCAGCGTGGCAGAAAACATCAAGGTTTGCCGTTCGCTGGGCATGTACTTCATGATTTCATCCAATTGAATGCCAAAACCCATGTCCAGCATGCGGTCGGTCTCATCCAACACTAAAAAATGGGCGTCTTTTAAATTCAGAGAGCGACGCTGCAAATGGTCATTCACCCGCCCTGGGGTCCCGACAATAATTTGTGGATTATTTTTCAGATCCCGAAATTGCTTGCCCATGGCCTCACCACCAATCAATAAGGCAGTATAAATATTGGAACGCTTAGGCAATAAGCTATGCACGACTTTAAGAATTTGCGCCGCCAATTCACGCGTGGGGGTTAAAATTAAAGCCCTACCCGACTGACTATCGTTCATCATTTTAGCGAGGATGGGAATCACAAAAGCACCGGTTTTACCAGTCCCTGTGGGCGCCGAACCCAAAATATCCCGCCCTTGCAAGGCAAGAGGAATGGCTAATTCCTGGATCGGCGTAGGGGCAGTAAAACCCAAACGCACAAAGGACTGTTGTAAAATATCAGGCAAGTCAAACTGACTAAATAACATAATTTCAATCTCCTATTTAATGAGAGGCACAAAGCCCCAGGCGTCCGCAGATAAATAGATAGATTGAAGCATAAATCATTCAGTAAAAATATTATTATCGTTTAGACATACTTAAAAACCGCCGCGATTCTATCACACCCCCCGGATAAATGCAAGAATCGATTTTATTTTCCATTGCTCGCTGCCAGCAAAATAAAGCTTAAAGCGACAGCATTAAGCACAAGGCCACTATCGAGGAACCCCATGAGCATAAAGGCCCACCAAATGCCCTCTGCACAGCGATCTTTTGGATAGAGCCGATACAGACAATATAAATAGAGCACCAAACCAATCAAACCCAATTCAAATGCAGCATAAGTGTAGGCATTATGGGGGTCTTGTACTTTCATAGATTGCGTGTGGAGATTATATTTTTGATCGTAGACGGTCTTAAAACTTCCTGAGCCCGTCCCCAACAAAGGATGCAATTTGATTTCCTGAAAAGATTCTACGGCAAACGCCAAACGTAGGCCTAACGAATTATCCGTTCCAATTTCAGTCACCTTGTTGACCTGAGTGAAAGCCCGCACATTACTGACCCCCAAATTAACCCGCTGATGGATGATAGGCGAAGCGAAATACAGCGCCACACATAGAATGGGCAATAGACACACCACACCCAAAAACCATTTTTTATTGCCATATTGCCAGGAAAACACTAAAAGCAACGCGATAAAAAGAAGATAACCACTGCGCTCCAAATTGATAAACAGCAAATAACCGAGCAAGATTACAAAAATCAACCCATCATGCCAAGCAAACCTTTTCTCTGCAAAACGCGTCGCTAATAGCCACAACGCCACTACAACCACAAAAATAAGCTGCAAGGGATTAATGGTAAAAGTTGCCCCCATAGAAATGTAAGGCGCCAAAACCCGTTCAAAATAATGAAAAAAATAGAAGATGCTGAGAACAACATTAATCAGCACCCCCAAAATCAAGCCTTCTTCCAAAGCATAACGAGATTTTTTCCCTTGCACCACCAGCGGAATTAACAAAAATAAGAGCAATTTGGCATAGGATTTCACCCCACTCAAAGCCTGGCCCACACCCGGGGCCTGACTATAACTCACCGTGATCAGCGCCCAAACCAGCAACAAATAAATTGCAACAAAAGCAGGCTGAACTAAATAGGATCGATTCAATAAAGCACGACGTAATGAGGGGGTAAGCAGGACAATCGCCACAGCGATCGCCAGACATTGATTCGCCCCAAACCGCCATAAAGTCAACAAAAACAGAGTCCCTGCTAAAAAAAACACGGCCCAAGCACGTGGATTTTTGATGTACTGCCCCATTTAAAAAACCTTACGCGCCAAATCTAAACGACGCAACGCTTCTTTTAGCCCCAGTAACTGCAACACATCAGCCAACTGCGGCCCATGTAATTCACCTGTCAACGCCACACGGAGCGGCATAAATAAAGCCTTGCCTTTCACACCCAAACGGCCCGACAGCGTTTCAGTCAACGCCTTAAAATCAAAAGGACCTGACTCTAGACTGTGATAAGCCAAATCAAAAAAGCTCAGCCCCGCCTGCAAAATCACCTCGTGATGTTCAGCTAAGGCAAACTCCCCTCTCAGCAACAATTGAGCATAGCGCTGTGCTTCTTGCGGAAACAACACATTCTCGCGGATTGTTTTGATAAACAAAGCTTGTTGTGACGATGGGACAATCGCGCGCACCTCTGCACCAAACCACTCCCACAAAGCAGATTCATCCAACTGATGCACGGCAACACGCTGCCAATATAAGAGTTGATCTTGATCAAAACGCGCGGCGGAACTGCCCAAACCTTTGAGGGTAAAATTGCGCGCCAAGTCCGCATAACTCATCAGCTCATTTTGCTCATAATAATGCCCCAAACGCGCCATGTAATTGACCACTGCCTGGGGTAAAAAGCCTGCCTCACGCAATTCTTGAATACTGCGGCTGCCATTACGCTTAGAGAGTGGCGCTCCATCCAAACCATTAATCAATGCCATATGCGTATAGCCCGGTTCACGCAAACCTAAAGCCTTTAAAATCATGAGTTGGCGAGGTGTATTTGTGAGGTGATCTTCGCCACGCATCACATCGGTCACGCCCATCAGGGAATCGTCAATCGCATTGCAAAACATGAACGAACTCCCGCCATCATTCCGCCTGATGATAAAGTCCCCAATCTCCTCCGCTTTAAACGTCTGCAGACCCTTGGCACCATCTTTAAATTGAATGACTTCTCCAGGCTGAATTTTAAAACGCAAGGCTGGCTGAATGCCTTTAGCCTCTAGTGCTGCGCGGTCTACCTCACTCAAACGTTTGCATTTTCCGGAATAACGAGGGGGTTGCCCGGAGGCTTTTTGCAATTTTCGTTCCAGCTCCAGCTCTTCCGGCGTACAATAACAAGGGTAGGCTCGGCCTATTTCCAGAAGCTTCTGATAATAACTGTCATACAGTGCGTCACGCTCAGATTGACGATACGGCGCATGCGGCCCACCCACTTCTTCACCTTCTTGCCAGGCAATGCCCAGCCAATGCAAATCCTGCACCAGGGCTTCAATGTGCTCCGAAGTAGAGCGCGCTTTATCCGTGTCTTCAATCCGTAGCAAAAAAGTCCCACCCTGACCTACCCCATAAAGGGCGCTAAATAAGGCAGTACGTGCATTTCCCAAATGGATCAACCCCGTCGGGCTCGGCGCAAAACGCGTTTTCATTTTTCAATCACCCCCAAAAAATCATGCGCATAGGGTAGCATAAATAGACTTTTTACGCTAATGCCGCTAAGATGGGGATTTTGGATCGATTGGCCAAGATGATGGGACAAAGTTTTAAACTAAAGGGCAGTTTATTTACTTTAAGTGTGCTGCAATTGCTCACGGCGGATCTCAATGCTTTTGATCAAGACCTCAAAGCGAAAATCCAGCTTGCACCTAAATTTTTTAACTGCACACCGATGGTCATTGATGTACAAGCCCTGAAAGTCGATCAACTCGATTTCACCCAATTGAAACAGGTTTTACAAGATAATCAAGTCATTGCAGTTGGCATTAAAGGCGCCCCCAATCATTGGCTGGAAGCTATTCGTGAGGCTAATCTTGCAGTCATGAATGATCATGTCAAAGCCGATAAAAAACCCGGCGGCAATGCTGCGTTTACTGAAGGCACTAAAATCATCTCAGAACCCGTGCGCTCGGGCCAGCGAATCTACGCCGAAGGCGGAGATCTCATTGTCATTGGCACCGTGAGTTCTGGGGCAGAAATTCTAGCTGATGGCAATATTCATGTTTATGGAAGCCTACGTGGCCGAGCTCTGGCAGGGGTCAATGGCAACAAAAACACCCGCATTTTCTGTCAACAATTAGCGGCGGAATTGGTTTCTATTGCTGGCCATTTTCAATTATTTGAGCATATTACTGAACTCACCCATAGCTTGACTGAAGTCTATCTCAAAGAAGACGAACTCATTATCGCGACTCTTTAGAACTGGCATTAAGTCAGCTTAAACAGGTGACTACGCACGCGATCGACGACATTTTCCTGACTGCGGAGCTGGTTTTGCAAATCAATTCGCAGCAAAATGCCAATCACCACACAATCGACGACTAAACTACTCCCCCCATAACTAATAAAAGGCAGGGTGAGACCTTTGGTGGGTAAGAGGCCAATATTCACGCCAGTATTAATCAAAACCTGCATCGCCAGCCAAAAGGTCAAGCCGTAAGCTACGAAGGTATCAAAAAGATACTGTTGTTGATGCGCTGCCTTGCCGATATTAAGGCCCCGCCATACCAACAAACCAAATAAAAACAAGACCAAGCAAACCCCTAAGACGCCCAATTCTTCGCCGATAATGGCTAAAACAAAGTCGGTATAAGACTCGGGAAGATAAAAGAGTTTTTGCACGCTATTACCCAAGCCTACGCCAAAAATCCCACCGCGGCCAAAGGCAATCAAGGATTGAGATAATTGATACCCCGTCCCCAATTGATCACTCCAAGGATTTAAAAAGCCTAGAAATCGTGCCATTCGATAGGGCGAAAAAATCACCAAAGCCGCTGCTGCAACCGCAGCCAGAATTACGAAAATATAAAACCAACGCAGACGTGCTCCCGCCATAAATAACATGCCTAGAGCCGTCACAAAAATCACAACCGTTGCTCCAAAATCAGGTTCCAAAAGCAACAAAACCGCCATCAGGCCTAGGGCAAAAACCGGCTTGACAATCCCGCTTAAATTTTCCTTCACTTCTTCACCATGCCGGCACAAATAGCCTGAAATGTACATGACTGCACAGAGCTTGACGAGTTCTGACACTTGAATAGCGATCGGCCCAAAAATAATCCAACGTCGGCTACCGTTAACGACATGACCAATCCCCGGCACCAAAACTAAAACCAAGAGCCCCAAACCAATCAGCAACCATTTTTGATTCAGATTCTGCCAAAATTGAGTGGGAATTGTGAGACAGACCAAAAGGGCGACCACTCCGATCACAGCAAAAATAGCTTGGCGAATAATAAAATAAAAACTATTGCCATAGCTGTACTGAGCGACTGCCATCGAAGAAGACGCCACCATCACCAGGCCAACCGTTAATAAGCCCACAAAAGCGACCAACACGATATAGTCTAGTTTGAGGCGAGGCTTTTTCATCGTTTAGACCACTTTGCCATGGCAATGTTTAAATTTTTCACCTGAACCACAGGGGCAAGGATCATTGCGCCCTACTTTCGCTGTCTCAGGGTTTTTCTCGGGCTCTCCTAAACCATTTAAAGCCTGATGCTGATACTGTATTTTCTGCACAGGTGGGGCCATCGCTGCAGCGGCTTCCTCGGGTTCTTTAATCACGACTTTCATCAAGACCGCAGTGACATCATGTTTGAATTGATCTAACATCGACGAAAACAAATTGAAGGCTTCACGCTTATATTCTTGTTTGGGATCTTTTTGTGCATAGCCACGCAAATTAATACTTTGCTTGAGATGCTCCAAACGCGCGAGATGTTCCCGCCAATGCGTATCTAAACTATTTAAAATCACCAATTTTTCGTAATGAGCCAATGCTTTGGGATCAGCCTTTTTGGTTTTTTCTGTATAAAAGGCCTGTCCTGCTGCTTGAATTTTCTCAGCTAAGCCTGCAGCATCTAACTGTGCATCTTGATCTAACCAAGACTGAATGGGCAAATCCAAGGTAAAATCAGCAATCAACAAGGCTGATAAACCGGGGATATCCCATTGTTCAAGCATGGACCCTGCAGGCACAAAACGGTCTGTCACCGCATGCAGTACATCCTGACGCAGCGAGCTGACCACTTCCGCCAAACTTTCTTCTTCCAATAATTCCGCCCGTTGCTGGTAAATCACTTTGCGCTGATCATTGACGACATTATCGTATTGTAATAATTGCTTACGAATATCAAAATTATGGTTTTCAACTTTTTTTTGCGCATTGGCGATGGCTTTGGTCACCAAGCGGCTTTGCAGCGCCTCGCCTTGCCCCATCCCTAAACGGCGCATCATTCCCGCCAGGCGATCTCCAGAGAAAATGCGAATCAAATGGTCTTCCAAAGACAAATAAAATTGGCTCGAGCCAGGATCCCCTTGTCGTCCCGAACGCCCGCGCAGCTGATTATCAATCCGACGCGATTCATGTCGCTCAGAACCAATAATGCGCAAACCTCCCGCTGCTTGAACCTGATCATGCCGTGCTTGCCATTCTGCTTTGGAACCCGCTTCTGCTTGAAAATGCCCTCCCAGCACAATATCCGTACCACGACCCGCCATATTGGTTGCAATCGTCACTGCTCCAGGGCAACCCGCCTCCATCACAATCGATGCCTCACGCGCGTGCTGCTTGGCATTCAGTACTTCATGAGGAATCTTTGCTGCAGTCAGCAGACCTGAGAGATGCTCCGAGGTTTCAATCGAAGCAGTTCCTACTAAAACAGGCTGCTTTCGAGCCTGACATTGCTTAATATCTTCGATAATCGCATTGAATTTTTCTGCCGCGCTCAGATACACCATATCCGCTTGATCTTGACGAATCATCGGCCGATGAGTGGGGATCACGACGACTTCCAGATTATAAATTTGCTGAAGCTCGTAGGCTTCGGTATCTGCTGTTCCGGTCATACCACTTAATTTTTCATAAATGCGGAAATAATTTTGGAAAGTGATGGAAGCAAGTGTTTGGTTTTCGGCTTGAATACTCACTCCTTCTTTTGCCTCAACAGCTTGATGTAGCCCATCCGACCATCTACGCCCCACCATCGCCCGCCCGGTGTGCGGATCAATGATGACAATTTCATCGTCTTTCACAATATAATCGACATCTTTGTGATACAAAGTATGGGCCCGCAAGACTGCGTTAAAGTAATGCATCAGGCTTAAGTTTTTGGGACTATACAGACTTTCCCCTTCCTCAATGATCCCCGCTTTGACAAGCAGAGATTCCAAATGTTCATGGCCAGCTTCGGTTAAAATCGCCTGACGCGCTTTTTCATCCAGTGTATAGTCACCGGGGCCGTCTTCAATCTCGCGCTTCGTGAGTTTGCCAATCAATTTGCTCAGCTCGACATAATGGGTTGAACTATCTTCCATAACTCCTGAGATGATCAAGGGAGTCCTCGCCTCATCAATCAAAATGGAATCCACTTCATCCACCACAGCAAAGTAAAGCGGACGCTGCACGCGTTCAGCCACACTTGTCACCATATTATCGCGCAAATAATCAAAGCCAAATTCGTTATTAGTACCGTAAGTAATATCGCACGCATAGGCTGCTCGGCGCGTGGCATTATCTAAACCTGGGACAATAATCCCCGTTGTTAAACCCAAAAAGGCGTAAACCTGGCCCATTTGTTCAGCATCTCGTTTGACAAGATAATCATTGATGGTGACCAAATGCACGTTTTGGCCACTCAATGCATTCAAATATAAGGGTAAAACGGCAACCAAAGTCTTGCCTTCACCGGTTTTCATTTCGGCAATTTTTCCCATATGCAAAACCATGCCACCGATTAACTGCACATCAAAATGCCGCATCCCCAAGACACGGCGACTGGCTTCACGAACAACCGCAAAGGCTTCAACTAATAGACTATCCAGGGTGGCCCCAGCCTGAAAACGCGTTTTAAATTCCGCTGTTTTGGCTGCCAACGCCCCGTCAGACAAAGCCTGCATCGCAGGTTCCAGTGCATTGATGGCCCGCACTTTGCGCTGTAAATCTTTTAAAATTCGCTCATTGCGACTACCAAATAGCTTGGCCACCACCTGTTGAATCATATCCCGTCTTACACTCTTTTTTCAAAGAAAAGCATTATAACTCAATTTTTCTACAAACAGAAAGCATGAGCTTGCGATTGAAATCACTAGTATTGACTAGTATTGACCCACAGGCTTTTATCCATCATACAATGCACTTCTTTATTGCCCGAAACATAAGGCGCAAAACGGCAGTCCATGGCCACGCTAGCCAAGGCATACGCGTCTCCAAGGGTCATATTTCTCTGCTTCACCAAATCCTGCAACATGGCCCACGATGCTTTTTTCATCGCTTTCAATGCATCAGGATCACTGCCTACGGTCACAAATTGCTGATCATTGCTCACTGAGGGCAAAGGAGCAGGAGTCGGTGCATTAGGATCTTTCGGGATCATACAGTACACGCCATCAATACCATTCACGACTTCTGCAATCGGACAATTCCAGGTCCGATAGTAAAATTGCGTCGCCTGATCGCGGGAAATTTTTTGCTGGTTCATGATAAAATTAATACTAGTTGCCTCGACGGAACTTAGGGCTTTATTCAAGTCCTGATCGTAACCCGTGGTGATCCAATCTGTTGGCGTTTCGACCAAAGGACGGTCTAATCCTTGATTTTTCAAAACGGTGATCGTCACGCGCATCTCTGTAAACGCTGATTCAATGGCGGTGAGGTCAATTTCCCCATTGCCTTGGCCCGCGTGAGAATCCCCCGTCCAAAGCATGCCTCCTTTGACGTAAACAGGGAGGTATAGCGTTGTGCCTTCTACCAGTTCACGCAAATCCATATTGCCCCCAAAGTCTCCTGGGGGGCTTGTGTCATAGACCCCTGGGGCAGCTCTTTCCACCGCAATAATGCCAGGGAAAGGTCGCAAAGGCACGCGAATGCCGGGGCCAAAATCCATCTGGTTATGATAAATATCCAAATAAAAATACTTGATCTGCGCTTTTGGGAACTTTTCAGGAAACAAGCCCCGTCCCGGCAAGGTATTATTTGAAGCCTGTGGCTTTAATAAAATTTTATCTAAATGAATCGCCAAAACATCTCCTGGTTCAGCGCCATTAATATAAATCGGCCCAGTCAAGGTATGTGGCCCCCGATTGGGATCTTCCGCAGCAATTTTTTCCACCTTGTCTACCGACACACCCGGTAATAATTGATTTTCCATGCAGGAAATGGTTTCGATGGATACTGAATCCCCCGAATTAATATACAGCACCGGCTTAGCGGAGCTATCGTACACGCCCCATCTGGTCGTGGCTGGGGTTGCAGGCAAAATGTAAAATCTAGTCTTTTGACCTTTGACTAGAGGAGGAGAAGTCATTAAATGTTGATCGGGTGGCCCCACAAAATACGGCAGATAATTTGGGTTGGAATTATTATAAATGGGCCCCGGAATACTTGAAATCGTAGCAGGTTGTGTACTTGCTGCACTGACACTGCTGACCAATATTACACTCAAGCATGCAACACTCACCCATTTTATCTTCATCAATTGCCCCTTTTTATAAAAAAACGCGAGTGTTTCAAACTTATCTCATCCTCAGTCCGCTTGTCAAGATAGAATTTTGCTGGATTATGTTTTAGAATACGCTCTCCTTTTCTTTGAAAGCAAGCGGTATGAAATCACTCAATGTCGTTATTTTGGCTGGTGGATCAGGCACACGCATGGCGTCAAACAAGCCTAAAGTACTCCATGAGCTGGGTGGAAAAATGCTCCTTGACCACGTGATTGATGCGGTTTTACCGTTACAGCCTCAACAACTCTTTGTGATTTATGGACACATGGGTGAGGTGGTTTTGGAGGCCATGAGCCATCGCAATCACGAAGTCACCTGGGTAGAGCAAAAAGAACGTCTAGGGACGGGCCATGCCGTGCAACAAGCCCTGCCTTTTTTAACCCCTGATAGCAACACGTTGATTTTATGCGGTGATGTACCTTTAATTAGCACAGAGACGCTGCGTCATTTGATCGAAGCTACCCAAAAAAATCAGCTAGGCTTGATTACAGCCAAGGTCCCACAGCCCACCGGCCTTGGGCGAATTATCCGTGATGCTTACATGCAAGTTCAGGCCATTATTGAAGAAAAAGACGCCAGTGAATTACAAAAACAAATTACGGAAATCAACACGGGCATTTACTGCATCCCGACCAATCTACTACAAAAATGGCTCCCCCAATTGACTAATTGCAATGCGCAAAAAGAATACTACCTGACCGAAGTCGTGCATTTAGCGAATCAGGCGCGCATTCCGATTACCGTCTCTAGTCCAGAAAAAATTGAAGAAATTTTTGGCACCAACACCCGTGTCGAGTTAGCGCAACTAGAGCGTATTTATCAAAAATGGCAGGCAGAACGCTTGATGTTAAAAGGCGTGACTTTGCTCGATCCCAGCCGGATTGACATTCGTGGTGAAATTATTCCCGCTCGGGATGTAGTGATTGACATCAATGTCATTCTAAAAGGCCGCGTAGAGCTTGCTGAAAATTGTACTATTGGTCCGCACTGCGTCCTGGAAAATGTCCGCCTCAAACCAGGCACCGTGATTCATGCTCACTCCATCATCCAAAATGCGGAGATCGGTGCAAACTGTATCATTGGCCCTTTTGCCCGCATCCGCCCTGAGACTGTCCTTGCTGATCGAGTACATATTGGCAATTTTGTAGAGCTCAAAAACGCACAGCTGGGAGCAGGCTCCAAAGCCAATCATTTAAGCTATCTTGGCGACACTGAGATTGGCAAAAATGTGAACATTGGCGCGGGGGTCATCACCTGTAACTACGATGGTGCCAATAAACACCGCACCCTAATTGAAGATGACGCGTTTATTGGTTCGGATGTACAATTGGTGGCACCGATCAAGGTCGGCAAAGGGGCAACCATTGGCGCCGGCACAACACTCACCCATGATGCCCCCGCAGAGGAGCTCACCTTGAGCCGCGCTAAACAGGCGACAATTCTGGGCTGGAAACGGCCTAAAAAAGCTAACTAACCGATAAGGAATTCAATATGTGTGGCATAGTCGGAGCGATTGCAGAACGAAATATTGTACCGATTTTAATTGAAGGCTTGCGCCGCTTGGAATATCGCGGCTATGACTCCGCTGGCTTAGCCATCATTGATCACGAACAGCAATTTCAACGCGTCCGCACTTTGGGCAAAGTGCAGGAGCTTGCTAATAAAATTCAAGCGCACCCGCTCAGCGGTAAGATTGGTATCGCGCACACCCGCTGGGCGACCCATGGCAAACCCTCGGAAACTAATGCCCATCCTCACATCGTGGGAGATATTGTCGTAGTGCACAATGGCATTATCGAAAATTATGCTGAATTGAAAGCTGTATTACTTAAAAAAGGAGTCCAATTCCAATCCGAAACGGATACCGAAGTGATTGCCCATTTGCTGGAACAAGAGATGAAAACGGCAACCCATCCCTTGGATGCAATCAACACCATCGCCCCTTTGCTCAAAGGCGCGTACGCTTTGGTCATCATGCATCGCTTGCATAAAGATCGCCTCTTTGTCATTCGTAAAGGCTCGCCTTTAGTTCTGGGTGTAGGCATTGAGGAAAATTTTGTCGGCTCCGACAGCCTGTCCCTGCTCCCAGTGACACGGCGTTTTATTTATTTAGAAGAAGGCGATACCGCAGAAATTTCGCGCTTTGATATCCAAATTTTTAATCAAGGCCAAAAGGTAGAGCGCCCTATCGAAGAGCTCAACCTTAATGATGACGCTGCTTTGAAAGGCCATTACAAACATTTTATGCTCAAAGAGATTTTTGAACAGCCTCGTGTTGTAGCCAATATTCTTTCCCAATATGTTGAGCATGATCGCATCGCCTTGGAGAGCTTTGGTGATCGCGCGGCGGAGATTCTCCCCCACATTAAACACATTAAAATTGTAGCCTGTGGCACCAGTTATCACGCAGGCTGCATGGCTAAATACTGGCTTGAAGATTTTGCAGGAATCAGCTGCGATGTAGAGATTGCCAGCGAATATCGCTATCGTCAAAGCGTTGTCCCCGAACAGGCATTATTTATTGCTATCTCCCAATCGGGTGAAACCGCTGACACGCTTGCTGCCTTGCGTCTGGCCAAAGAGCAAGGTTATGCGGCCAGCTTGTCAATCTGCAATGTAGCGACGAGCACCATGGTCCGTGAAGCGGATTTGTGCTTTCTCATGTGTGCGGGGATTGAAGTGGGGGTGGCTTCTACCAAAGCGTTTACTGCGGAAATTGTTGGGCTATTTCTCTTAAGCTTGGCGCTTGCTACACAGAAAGGCAAAGCTCCCATAAAAATCTCAGAACTTGAGCACATCCCAGGGATTATGAACCAAATTTTAAGCCTCGATCATGAGATCGAAAAAATGGCTGAATTCTTTAAAAAGAAAGAGCATGCCCTCTTTCTTGGTCGGAACATTTATTATCCTCTGGCATTGGAAGCAGCCTTAAAAATGAAAGAAATTTCGTATATTCATGCCGAAGCCTATGCCGCAGGGGAACTCAAACACGGTCCTCTTGCCCTCGTGGATGAATCCATGCCTGTGATTTTCTTCCTCCCGCCGGATGCTTTGGCTGAAAAAACCAAATCCAATATCGAAGAAATCGCAAGTCGCGGCGGCGAACTCTATGTGTTTGGCCAAAAAGATGAACACTTGGCCCACCACTGTCACGCACATTGGGTGCATATCCCCTTTGCAGGCAATCCTTTGCTCTATCCCTTAATTGCCATCATTGCTATGCAGCTGCTTGCTTATCATGTGGCTGTTTTAAAAGGCACAGATGTTGACCAACCACGTAACCTGGCTAAAAGCGTAACGGTAGAATAGTTTTGGGCTATGAGGCGATTTTTTCGACTTTATAATGTTTAGCCGTATAGTAGCCCCCGGCCGCGCCGCCTCCAAACCACATTGCAACACAACCGCTTAAAAAACAGGCCAAGGTCAATACAGTGAAATTTTTGAAGCACTTGTGCATGAGCTTAATCATGATTGAGCAACGTTATTCATAGAGGAGTTGTCATTATCATGATGTGCTTTATATTCGTGCGTACTCACAGCACGTGCAATACAGCCGCTTAAGAAAAAGCCGATAATCAAAAGCGGTAAAATCAGCCTAATTTTGTCCATGATGACGATTCTATTGATCGGGGTTCCATTATAACGGATAATAAAGACAAATGAAAAGGGACTCCAACATGCCTCATCTCCTTTTACCCAAACGCTGCGGCCCAGCTTGTTTTTATAGTTTTCTTGCTGGCGCTTTTTTAGTTCTGGGGTTTAGCCCCTTTGATCTATGGGTGGCAGGCTTGCTCTCAGCAGCCTTATTTTTGATGCTCTACCAAAATCGTAGTGCTAAACAAGCGGCACTCATTGGATTTTGCTTTGGCTTAGGCCTATTTGGTTTTGGCGCTTCTTGGATCTTTGTCAGTATCAATACTTACGGCAATACTAACTTCTTTGTTGCAGCGAGCATTACCCTCCTTTTTGTCATGACTTTAGCCCTTTTCCCAGCGTTGCAAGCCTGGGTGGCCATCCGTTTTTTTAAAGTCCCTTTTTGCCTTCAAGCTTTGTTTGTTTTTCCAAGCTTGTGGACGCTCTCTGAACTCATTCGCGGCAGCTTGTTCACTGGTTTTCCTTGGCTACTGCTTGGCTATACTCAAACTTTTACTTTTTTGTCCGGCTATGCCAAATGTTTTAGCGTATTTGGAGTGAGCTGGATCATCGCCTTTTTGAGCGGCCTTATTGTACTCATCATTTATGCTTCGACAGCTAAAAAACCGCCACGAATCCGCCTGATCTTCTCCCTCTTGCTCCTCATTGCCGTTGTACTGGGTGGCATGACTCTCTCTCACCAAACCTTTGTCAAACCCGTTGCTGGCCCACCTCTGAAAGTCGCACTGGTTCAAGGGGATATCCCTCAAATCACGAAATGGTCTCCCGAAGCTTTGGGTGAAATTACCTTGATTTACTCTAAATTAACCGGCCCTATCCTCAATACCCCTTTGATTGTCTGGCCTGAAAATGCTATTCCCGACTTCCCTGAAAATGTGATGGGCTTTATCAATGCGTTGGACAATACCACTGCACGCTTTAAAAGTGCCATCGTTTTGGGCCTCCCTATTGACAATCCCGCCACAGGACAGTATTACAATGGGGCCTTAGCATTAGGCGATGCCAACGGCATGTATCTCAAGCAACACCTCGTTCCTTTTGGCGAATATGTCCCCTTGGGCTTACAGTCTGTCTATAACTTCATGCATATTCCAATGTCCAACTTTACCGCAGGCCCGAGCAATGTCATTCCTATGCAAATTCATGGTTTGCCGGTTTCGGTTTTTATCTGTTATGAATCCGCCTATCCGATGGAAATTCGCCATGTTGCGCACAGCGATTATATCATCACATTAAGCGATGACACCTGGTTTGGCCGTTCGCTTGGCCCGGATCAACACGACGAAATTGCAGCAATGCGTGCCATTGAAACAGGACGCCCCATTTTACGAGCCACCAACTCTGGCGTGACCAGCATTATCAACAGCCAAGGCAAAATTATTGCGATTGCCCCAGTCTTTACGCCAACCGTGCTGCGAGGTGAAATTACCCCTGTCACTGGCACCACTCCCTGGCTCAACTGGGGCATCCTCCCTGTGGTGATATTTTGCCTGATTTTACTGCTCTTCAGCTTGGGGCTCTCTTTGTATCATCGCTTTACGGGACACAAACATGTTTAAGACTTTACTGCAACGCCTCTTCTGCTTTTTTGGCTTGAGTTTGTTCAGCCTCAGCCCCCTCTTTGCTGCTTCCACAACGAATACTCCCAATCCAAATGGCACTTGGCTGCTTGCCGTTTGCAGTGGTCTCTTAACCAATGCGGAGCCCACCCCTAACAATAATTATTGCGCGGGTTTTATTCAAGGCGTCATGCTCTCCTGGTATACTGCTGAGCAACAGGTCAACCCACAGGGGGCCCGTTTCTGGATGAGTCAATTCGGCAGCATCCCTGCTGTGGACTCTTCACAAATGGTCGTCAAATTTTTAGGTCAAAATCCTCAGCTATTAAGCCAAGGTGCGGTCAGCCTGGTCATTGCGGCGATCAACCAAAATTACCCCATTCCTTCAAACAATAGCGAATCCTAAGATGTCAAAATCACCGATTATCATCATGGCTGGGGGTACAGGCGGGCATATCTTCCCCGCTTTAGCTGTGGCCAAGGCATTGAAAAAAGAAGGTTATCCTGTATCGTGGCTGGGCACACAACTGGGCATGGAGGCGCGCATTCTCCAGAAGCATCCAGACTACCCTCTTGATTTTATTCAAATCCAAAATTTACGCGGCAAAGGCCTGAAACGCTATTTTTTGCTCCCTTGGAATCTCGGGCGCGCCATTTGGCAGGCACGTCAAATTATTCGCCAACGTCACGCTTCCCTGGTGATTGGTTTTGGGGGTTATGTTTCTGGTCCGGGTGCGCTTGCTGCGAAAAGCCTTGGCCTGCCTGTTATCATTCATGAGCAAAATGCCATGCCTGGCCTCACCAATCGCATTTTAGCTAAATGGGCGCTCAAAGTGCTGACGGGCTTTCCCAAAGTCTTTCCTCAACTCAAAAAAGCCCAGTTTACGGGCAACCCGATTCGTGAGGATTTACTGGCCCTGCATGGAGCCCCCTATCAAAGCCATAGCCCTTTACGTTTACTGATCATTGGGGGCAGTCTTGGCGCTCAAGTATTCAATCAGATTTTACCTGAAGCATTGAACCTTATGCCAGAGACTGAGCGCCCGCAAATCTGGCACCAATGTGGTCATCAAAATGAAGAAGACACTCGTCTGCGCTACGAAACAATGCATGTTGAAGCCAAAGTGACAGCTTTTATTGATGATATGAATGCTGCGTATGCTTGGGCTGATTTAATGATCTGTCGTGCAGGCGCCCTCACCGTATCGGAACTCGCCATTATCGGCAAACCTGCTATTTTTGTACCTCTTCCTTATGCTGCTGATAACCACCAATATTATAATGCCAAAGTCCCAACTGATCAGGGCGCCAGCCTTTTGGTTGCCCAGGTGGAGTTCACTCCCCAACGTCTGAAAAATATTTTACAAAATTTGATTCAAGATCCAAAACAACTCTCTAAGATGGCCACACAAATGCAACAATTGGGTAAAGTGGATGCAACCGCGCAAGTTCTT
Organism: Pseudomonadota bacterium; assembly: GCA_021848625.1. Lineage (GTDB taxonomy): Bacteria > Pseudomonadota > Gammaproteobacteria > Francisellales > CACEW01 > JAJZUD01. The sequence goes on along the minus strand of JAJZUD010000014.1, from coordinate 2,548 downwards.
GCTGCGTGTTTAGAGTCAATACCAAGTTGAAAAGAAGCAAATTGTAGTCTATAGTAAAACCTAGTCTCGCATCGATTTACATTCCAAAATATGCAGTTTTCTCAAATCTACGATCTTCTCGCTGCCGATATTGCAGCTAGCGATGCGCTGATTCGCCAAAATTTACATTCAGAAGTCGCGCTGATTCAACAAATTGGTGAGTATGTTTTTCAAAGTGGGGGCAAACGCCTGCGCCTGATCCTCACCTTACTGGCAGGAAAAATCTGTGGCCTTGACCCTGCTAAACCACAGCGACTCGGCGCGATTATCGAAATGATTCACACTGCTACGCTTTTGCACGATGATGTCATTGATGAATCTGCCCTGCGCCGTAATCGCCCCAGTGCCAATAAAATGTACGGTAATGCGGCCAGTGTCTTGAGTGGAGACTTTCTCTATTCCCGCACTTTCGAAATGATGGTTGAACTGAACGACCTAGAAGTCCTGCGTGAATTGGCTCAAACTTCTAATCAAATTGCGGAAGGTGAGATGTTGCAACTCCAAAATTGCCACCGCACTGATCTTGGCGAAGCAGAATATCTACAAGTCATTGCATCTAAAACCGCAACTTTGTTTGAAGCAGCGACCAAAATCCCTGCCGCCATGGCCAGGTCTAGCGCGGGTCACTATGCGGCCCTCAAACAGTTTGGGAATGGCATGGGGATTGCGTTCCAAGTATTGGATGATTTAATTGACTACACTAGCGCTGCGACCGAAATGGGTAAAAATCCTGGAGATGATTTAAGTGAAGGCAAAATGACTTTGCCGCTAATTTACGCTCGTGAACGCGCTAATTCTGCTGACAAAAAATGCCTTGACGACGCTATTTTAAATGGAGATGCCAGCTTGCTACCAGAAATTACCCGCATTATTGAGGCAACAGAAAGTATTCAAGCTGTGCAAAATTGCGCCCAACGTTTTGCTGAACAAGCCAAAGCGGCACTTGCAATTTTTGACAAAACTGTTTATGTTGATGCCTTATACAGCCTGGCTGATTTGGCCATCAAACGGAGTGCGTAATGCCATTTTTTAGAGAGCTTCGCCGTGAATGTTGCATGAGCAACCTCATCGCCCTCATCCTGCTCATTTTTGTTGGCTTAGTCCTATGGCCCCTTTCCCCAAAGCCGAATCCGAATGTATCTGGGATTTTCTTACCCAGTGAACCTTTATCTGGCAAAACCGTTGCACCTGATCAAGTGCAAATCCTGCAAATGCCTCCTCCCCAAGCCCATGTCATCGGAACGGTGAGCACGAAAATTCACTATTATCAAGCCAGTTTTTCTGCTGATGAGACCCATGTTGCAGAAAGTACGGCTTTTGCGCAAAAACTGGCGGGTGCAGCCGGTGCCAATGCGATTGTCATCACCGAATTAGGCCGTACCGCAGATGAAGGCCCCTTGGATGGCTTTCAACTCATTGCCACGGCACTGGCGGATTCCTGAGCATGGATGCCGAAGATAATCGCTCTATTGTCATGGCTGAGATGATGACGCCTGACAAAGCAAATTTTTCTGGTCACGTGCATGGCGGACACCTGATGCAGCTCTTGGACAAAGTGGCCTACGCCTGCGCCGCACGCTATGCCGGCCAGTATGTGGTCACCCTATCTGTGGATGGCGTACTGTTTAAACAACCTGTTTTTGTGGGAGAACTTGTTATTTTTTATGCGAGCGTGAATTATGTTGGCACCAGCTCTATGGAAATTGGGATCCGTGTCATTGCTGAAAATTTAATGACGCGCGAACAACGCCACACCAATACCTGTTATTTCACCATGGTGGCCGTTGACCCACAAGGCAAACCTACCCCCCTACCGCCTCTTGAACCCCGTACTCAATTGGAAAAATATCGTTTTGAAGAAGCTAAAATCCGCAAACAAATGCGTCTGGACTATCAAAAATTACATGCGGAACATAAACTGAAGACACGCCAAATAACTTGACAGAATAAAAATAAATGATATATAATTTTAACAAAAAAAATAATATATCATCATGCATAATCCAGAATCAGCTCTCATACACGCCGCCGCTTACGCCTGCATCCTCGTGACTACTCTCTCAACCGCTCTGGATCCAGACCCACAAGGTACGCCGGCCGTAGTTGCTGCGACCGATCAACTCACGCATTTGATTTGCGAAACCACAATTTCGTGTATTCGCCCTAGGGCAAATGATGGTGAAAAAGAAATACTTCGAGGACAAATTTTCAATCAGATTATAGAAGGTCAGGCTAACATAGCCAGGGTAAGGGCCGCAGCAACTGACGTTGTTACTACTTCACTCCTCTTCTTAACTCAATGTTTTCTCGCGCCAGAAGGTGCTCCAGAATTAGCAGAACTAGAGGATGCAGAGGACTTAGATATAGTTTAATACCCGTTTGGACAAATCACGCTAATTCTTCAAAAAATAATCTACTGTCGTCACCACACGCACTAGCTTCATAATGCTAGAGATACCATTGTTGTTGTCATTTTGAATTGTAAATTGTCCTTGTGACGCATCTCGAA
>JAJZUD010000082.1 GCA_021848625.1 Pseudomonadota bacterium | reverse complement strand
ATATAGCTCACTAATCGCTCCAAGTGTTGTTTATAGTTACATATAATAACTATGATAATCCCAGCTGTCAAGCGCTTTCTCTCGCTTTTTTTATATCGTTATTACGGATTTAGAGAGTTTAGGCTTGCAATGCCAGGAGGACATTGGTGGTACCTGAGCGCTCCTGTCAAAATAAATCTATTCATGAAGCTGTATTTAATGATGAACTTGCCATTTTTGAGGGGCGCACAGTCTCTAAAACTCTTTTTTCAACTATTGTTGTACATTTTGCCCGCTCGCCAGTTTTTCTTTAATTTGCAATCCAATATAAGCCTAGAATCTATGTAACCCAGCTCCTGACCATGGTATAACAGTTGCGTTTGCCCAGGGATTTGATTTTTTGCCGTAAAGATTTGCTTCATGTGGATTAATTGCAATTTTTCTCAAATTAACAATTGTTTTACCCACATCAACTGAGTCAATTTTATCAATAATACTTTCAAGCTGCGCCATTGTTGTTTTATCTTTTTCGCTAAAAATTGTTAATTTTTCTTTAAGTATATCTAAATTAGCTGAAGCCTCGAGCTTGAATTGTTCTAGATCTATTTTTCCCAATTCTCCTGGCCCCTCATCCAAGAAATAAGCTGATCCAAAATCAATTAAATTCCATTTTTCCTCAGTGCCAACTATATTATTGAATTGGATGTCTTGATGAACAAACCTTTTTAAACTAATTTGTTTTAAACTCATAGCAAGATGAAGCAAAGCAAATGCATAAGTCTTCAAAGTTTCCTCTGTTGATCTTCCTTCGTGGCTTCCTTTGATCCATTCCGATAGGCGCTCGCCTGTATAATGTTCCATCCTAATCCGAGCAGTAGGATTTTCATTTCTCAATTCTATAGCACAATACAAATCTTCCCTTCCTAAATTTTCAGGATGCGCTAGCACATAGCAAACAAATTCTCTAATTACTTTTTTAAATGTATGTGCATCTTCATAAGAATCAGCATCTTGTAATCCTGCTATTTTCTTTTCAGCAATTGTGGGGATCTGTTTTAAAACGCGAACCTCTCCTGTTACACCTGTCCCAAGTATTTCAGGAGTACTAGAAGCACTCCCGTCATCTAGGCATTCTTTTATTAGGCCTAAATGATCATCACTTGCGAAGAGTAAGTCTCTGGCACTGATTCTCCATTCCAGAGCTTTGCCTAATTCAGTAGAGGCAGGTGAAAATTCTGGAGTGCAACGCTTGATTTGAGAAGGGGACAAGTTTAATTTTTTCACTTCTGTAGAATATTCCGCTGCATCATAATGAATCTTGGCAAAACTCAAATACGCCTTTATGAAGATTTCATACGGTGTTAAATGTTCGCTGCGAAACATTTTTTCCTCACAATTTTGTTTTTCTTGCTGATATTATAGCATAAGTCAATCAGGACAAGCACATTTCGTGCAAGTGGTGATTTGCAACCCACAAGTTCGCTCACTGAATCTTCAAAAGCTGCAGCTAAAAACCAAATTCTGTTTTTAATTTAAACAAGTGTAGAGTTATCGCACATTCCGCAACACTTGGCCAATCTGTATGCAGTTGAATTAACAGCAAAGGCAGAAAAAGTACTCAAACAGCTTCCGGTTGAAATACAAAAAAGGATGGCCAACGCATTGCTGCAACTCACACACGACCCAAGGCCTGATGGAGTGAAGAAACTAACAGGCCTACAATCCATTTATCGAATCCGCGTAGGAGATTACCGCATTGTCTATGAAGTGGTTGACCGTGAAGTTCGCGTTATTGTCATTGCAATTGGCCATCGCAGAGAGATTTACCGCAAATAAAACGAGGCCATTATGCATGATTTAAAGCATGAAGATGCTTGATCAACACCCTGGCGCCAGATTCAAACTGAAAGGGTGGATTAATGATCCAATAACGGCAACCCACCAGCCCACTTAAATTAGGAATGAGCGGACTCACCAACCATTCCAATTTTAAAATGGGCTGAGTAATGCCTTGCAAAGTAGTGCGTTCGGCATGTGCTGGAGTATGCCCAGTGATGGGCGACCACACAAGATAAATCCCTGTTGCCCAACGCTTTAACGCCTTATGCAAACAAGTATTGATATTTTGCCATTCTTCGGGGCGCTCAAAGGGAGGGTCAATCAACACTACGCCTCTTTTTTGTTCCGGTGGCAAAATGGCAGGCAAAAATTCATAGGCATCCCTTTGATGAATGCTCACTCCCACAGCCTCTTCAAAATGCTTGCGCAGCTGCTGATTCACAAGTGGATGTTTTTCATTGAGAATCAGTCGATCCTGAGGACGCCTCAAAGCATACGCAATCTCCGGAGATCCAGGATAGACATTTTTTGGCCGAGCATGAATAATGGCTAAGTAAGGTTCCAATTCAGGCAAAGCTATGCGCTTATTTTGGCCCTGAATGGCCGAATCTACAGATCGCGAGTTTGCGAGGCCAGAGGCCGAGTATGTCTGAGCAGGCTGTGGATTCGGCCATTCAGGGCCAAAATAAGCGCATAGCTTTTCAACACCTGAGCGATACTCCCCTGTTTTCTGGGCCTCCTCAGCAGCGAGATCATAGCACCCTGCACCGGCATGGGTATCAATAAAAACCAGCGGCGCCTCTTTTTTATGCAAAGAGTGAATCAACAAAGCAAGCAGACTATGCTTAAAGACATCGGCAAAATTACCCGCGTGATAAAGGTGCTGATAATTCAAATTAAACTCGTTCCCAAGCACTTGAATCGGCAAAAAGGGTTCTGAGTAAACGATTGTTTAAGGCATGGCTTGGCTTATGTGCCTGATATCGCCCCTCAATCGCCCCTGCGACGTACAGATCTCCAATGGCATCCAATACTTTATGACGAACAAACTCATCCGGAGCACGCAGCCCCTCGGCATTCATCACGCCTTCACGCGTTAACCCAACAGCATTCTCCAAGCTCGCCCCCAAAGCCAATCCCTGTTGGTGCAAGCCATCTAGTTGATCAGCCATACCAAAAGTCCGGGCACGCGAAACCTGTTTAGAATAGGCTGAAGTTGAAAAATCAAAATCCATTTTTTGATGCGTAATGGCAGGGTGATCAAAATCAATACTGACCTCCAAGCGATAGTGATCACAAGGGGAAAGCTCAACAAATTTATCCCCTTCTTCAATGCGAATGGTTTTTTTAATCTTCACTACTTTTCTGCGCACTGTTTGCTCGACTATCCCTGCAGCTTCAAATAAAAATACAAAAGGCGAGGCGCTGCCATCCATAACGGGCACTTCGCCTGCATCCAACTCAACAATGATATTGTCAATTTCTTTCCCTGCCAGAGCAGAAAGCAAATGTTCCACAGTTTGAATGGATACTCCATCTTCAACTAATTTAGAGCAGAGTGGGCTTTCACTCATTTTGTCATGACAAATTTTGATTTCTTTGACGGGATTTAAATCCGTACGGCGGAAGAGCACGCCACTATCTACCGGAGCAGGGTGGAGCGAAATCGTGACTTGCTTGCCGGAATGTAACCCCACGCCGGACAAGCTCACTGAGTTTTTAATTGTGTGTTGCCAATGCTGCACTTTAGACATGAAAACGCCTCCTAAGCTAAGGATAGTACCAAATACCCCAAAAAATCATGCTCACGCCCATCCCATGCTTGGACAGACCTTGCCGACTGCGAGTTCCACAGCGCAACGAGGACTCCTTTCGACAGGCAGTCAAGCCTGTTCAAACATGGGGTGGGTATCACCTGATTATTCCGCTTGTTGGCGGCGTAAGAAGGCAGGGATATCTAAGTAATCACTATCCTGCACTTCCCCTGCACTACGCTTAGGAATACAAGGATTGGCAGGCGCTGCGGCAAGATTGATTTGTCCAGCTGGCATCCGGTTTGGGCGAACGCCTCCAGCCTGAACCCGAGGAATACCAAAATCGCGAGAACTATCCCGATTTTCACGCTGACTAGAAAGCCCGGTCACCACAATGGTCACCCGTAATTCTTCGCGCATTTCAGGATCAATCACTGTACCGACCACGACTGTGGCTTGATCGGAGGTAAAGCTCTTGATGACCTCACCCACTTCTTCAAATTCACCAATCGACATATCCATGCCCGCGGTAATGTTAACCAAAACACCCTTGGCTCCGGATAAAGAGATATCTTCCAACAGAGGGCTTGCAACGGCCGCTTCAGCCGCCTCACGCGCGCGATTTTCACCGCGAGCACTCGCTGTCCCCATCATGGCCATCCCCATTTCCGACATCACCGTGCGTACGTCAGCAAAATCCACGTTGATTAATCCAGGACGGGTAATAAGCTCAGAAATACCTTGCACCGCACCTTGCAACACACCATTAGCGGCTTTAAATGCATCTAAAAGGCTCACCCCTTTGCCCAAAACCGTCAGTAATTTTTCATTGGGGATCACAATCAAGGAATCCACACGCTCAGCCAGTTCACTGGTACCTACTTCCGCCAATTGCATACGCCGACGACCCTCAAAAGGGAAGGGCTTGGTCACAACCGCCACTGTGAGAATCCCCATTTCTTTGGCAATCTCCGCTAAAACTGGTGCTGCACCTGTCCCAGTGCCGCCCCCCATGCCCGCGGTGATAAAGAGCATATCCGTGCCCTCCAGAATATCCTGTAAGCGATTGCGATCTTCCTGAGCAGCACGCTTACCAATTTCAGGATTGGCGCCCGCACCAAGGCCTTTGGTCAATTGGGCACCCAATTGAATCACATTACGTGAAGTACAATTGCGCAGCGCCTGGGCATCGGTATTAGCGCAATAAAACTCTACGCCTTCAATATTTTGGGAAAGCATGTGCTCAACCGCATTGCTTCCCCCTCCACCAATCCCAATCACTTTAATCACTGCGTTATCAAGCAAGGTCTCTGCGACATCAAACATCATTGTGGCCATTCTTTCTTCCTCTAAAATTGCGCAACCCAGCGTTTCATCTTGGCAAATAAGCCAGAGCGACCTTCGTCTAAGGAAGGCGACGCGGGATGCAAAGTCTCTTTTTGTTGCTGCTCTAAATAAAGCAACAACCCCACTGCTGTTGCATAAATTGGATCCGCAACAGTCTCATTTAAACCCATCACGCGAGAGGGTAGACCTAAGCGCACGGGCATCCGTAGCACTTCTTCAGCCAATTCAACAGCACCGGTCATTTTTGAGGCGCCTCCCGTCAAAACCAAACCTGCAGCCATGTGCTCAATGAGCCCACTTTTTACAAGTTCCTCGTAAATTAGATTAAAAATTTCTTCATAGCGTGCTTCAATAACAGAAGCCAAAGATTGCACTGAAACAGAACGTCCAGGGCGGTCTAACATGCCGCGCACTTCGATTTGTTGGTCATTCCGCGCCAGGCGAGTTAAGGCCACACCATGGGCAATTTTAATTTCTTCGGCATATTGCGTCGGCACCCGCAACGCATGGGCGATGTCGTTGGTCACCTGCCCACCTGCAATAGGGATGGAAGCTGTGTAGCGAATCGCTCCTTCGGTGAAAACGGTTAAATCCGCAGTCCCCCCGCCAATATCCACCATACAAACGCCTAATTCTTTTTCATCATCGGTCAACACTGCATAGCTCGAAGCCAATTGCTGCAAGACCAAATCCGAGACCTGCAATCCACATTGGCCGATACATTTCACTACATTTTGCACGGCGCTAATCGAGCCTGAAATCAGATGAACTTTGGCTTCTAAACGCACACCGGCCATGCCAATGGGCTCTTTGATTTCATCTTGATGATCAATTAAAAATTCTTGAGGTAAAATATGTAAAATCCGCTGATCTGCGGGAATGGCTACTGCCTTAGCCGCATCAATGACGCGCTCCACATCGGCTTGCGATACTTCACGATCACGAATAGCCACAACGCCATTGGAGTTAAAACTATTGATATGCGCCCCAGCAATACTTGCACAGACCGTTGTCACTTTGACATTGGCCATTTCTTCAGCGGCCTCAACTGCTTTTTGAATTGCTTGAATGGTATTTTCAATATTGACAATCACGCCTTTTTTCAGGCCCCGAGAAGGCTGCGTCCCTAGTCCTAATAACTGAATTTCCCCTGAATCTGTATACTCTGCAATTAACGCGGTGACTTTTGAAGTGCCAATGTCCAACACAGTCATCAATTTTTTCTCTGGCATTTTTGCCGCCATAATTTAAAAAACTCCTATAAAATCTCGTATTTCTTAGAAAGATCGCTTTAAACGTATAGTGTATTACACTTCTCTGTACCGTCACAAGGGGGGGATGACAAAAAATTCTTGCTGCATTTTTGCTTAT
>JAJZUD010000081.1 GCA_021848625.1 Pseudomonadota bacterium | reverse complement strand
TTATCCCCATCAAAATCGCAGCTTAATAACAATTGCAAAAAAATGAATTAATCAAATTATATAGTCTTAATGATACCGAATCTGTCGCTGAAAAATGCCTTCGTTTATTCAATCGTACCCCTCGGGCCTTGATTTTTTTAAAAGGAGATTTAGGTAGTGGCAAAACCACATTTGCGCAAATTTTTTTGAAAAAACTTGGAGTTGTAACGAGGGTAAAAAGCCCAACCTATTCCCTCATCGAACCTTATACCACCCCGCAAAGACAAATTTATCATTTGGATTTATACCGTATCCAGGATCAACAAGAACTGGAATTTTTAGGCCTCCTGGATCTTCTTTCCGAACAGGCAATCTTTTTAGTAGAATGGCCCCACTTGTTAGAAGCTTTAGAGATTGCTCCCGATTTGATCTTAGAGTTTAGTGTTAAGGAAAATCAAGGTTTAATTGAACGACAAGTCATTATTCAACATTGTTTAAAGGATCATCATGACCCTGCGCCGCATTGAAAGTCTTCCCCCTCTTTTAGCCAATCAAATTGCTGCTGGGGAAGTCGTGGAACGCCCCGCATCCATCGTCAAAGAGCTGGTTGAAAACAGCATTGATGCGGGGGCTAAAAATATTGAAGTGCGGATTGAGGAAGGCGGGCTCAAACTGATCCAAGTCACTGATGATGGACAGGGTATCCCTTCGGATCAACTGCTTTTAGCCGTTTCCCCCCATGCGACAAGTAAAATTTATTGTCTGGAGGAACTAGAAAATCTACAAACCCTAGGATTTCGCGGCGAAGCTTTGGCAAGTATTGTCTCAGTTTCGCGTTTTGTTTTAAAATCCAAACATCAACAAGCAGACCAAGCCTCTGCTTTACACCTGGAAGGGACTCTGCAATCAGCTGAGATTGAGCCGACTAGTTTAAATCAGGGCACAAAAATCGAAGTGCGTGATTTGTTTTTTAATACCCCAGCACGGCGCAAGTTTTTAAAATCGACCTTGACTGAGTTTAACCACATTGATGAAGTCTTACGCAAAATCGCCTTGAGTCATAGCGATATTCATTTTAGCCTCTACCATCACCAAAAATTAGTGTGGCAAGTTTTTGCAGTTCAGCATCCGGCAAGTGAAATGATCCGTTGGCAAACCTTATGTGGTAAGGGTTTTTATGAGCAATCTAAAAAAGTGGAAGCCCACCGCACAGGATTTTCTTTGCAAGGATTGATCACGGAGCCTAAATATTTGAAACCCAATGCAGCCATTCAGTATTTTTTTTTGAATGGGCGTCCAATTCGCGATAAATTGGTAATGCATGCCATTAAAGAAGCCTTTAAAGATGTGCTATACGGCCACAACCAACCGGCTTATGTTTTGTTTCTCGATGTGGCACCAGAGACGGTGGATTTTAATGTTCACCCGGCTAAGTTAGAAGTGCGTTTTCGGGAGGGGAAACAAGTCCATGCGTTTTTAGTCTCTGAATTAAAACGCGTCTTGGCGTATTCTTTTGAAGAAAAGGAATCCGCTCTAAATTTTGTTCCTTTGGCTGAGGAGGGAAATCAACAGCCTGCTCAGACAGTCCTCGCTTCGCTGCGGAACTCGCAATCTATTGATTTCCCTCCGCCAAAGGAACAAAATTTAGAGCGGATGGACTTATTTTCAAGTTTAATTTCAGAGCCAATGGCCTCTGTTGCACCCTCTCGGTTTGGACGAGTGATTTGCCAATTGAATGGATTGTTTATTTTAAATCAACATCCTGAGGGCCTTATCATTATTGATATGCACGCCGCTCATGAACGTATTTTGTACGAAAAAATTAAAACGGAATGGCGCCAGCAACGCTTGCCAACACAAGGATTATTAATTCCGGTGACGGTGCAATTATCAGGGGCGCAATGGGCACTTTTTAAAGAACATGAAGCGCATTTTTCAGAATTAGGATTAGGGATTGAAGAATGGATTGATCAAAAAATTTTGATTCGTGAAGTACCCGTGCTTTTGGCTAAAGCCGATTTAAATCACTTTATGCAGGCGCTATTGCAAGATCTTGATATGTTGGGGAAAGTTGAGCCTGAGTTTTATTTGGATCAAATTTTAGCAGAAATTGCCTGTCATAGTGCAATTCAAGCGCATCAATCTCTATCGCTGTATGAAATGCAGCATTTGGTGCAGGAAATGGAAATCACACCCCGGATTGATTACTGTAATCATGGTCGACCCACTTGGCGTTTGCTCAAAAATACAGAATTGGATCAACTTTTTTTGCGTGGGCGTTGAGATGAATCGACTTTAAATTTTGTTGAAAATCATGTACATTGAGTCCTTTTAAGAGCAAGGATTAACAAGATGAGTCACGTTCATTTTAAAAAGAATTTATCCCTTTTTTCGTTAACCATGACCGGTGTGACCGCGATTGTCGGTTCAGGATGGTTATTTGGAACGCAAAAAATTGCCCAGGTTGCGGGGCCAGCAGGGGTGATTTCGTGGGTTTTTGGGGCTATTGTCGCGCTTTTGGTGGGGATGTTTTATGCTGAAATAGGCAGTGCCTATCCCTCAGCAGGGGGGATAGGTCAATATTCGCATGTGACCCATGGTCGTTTTTGTGGATTTTTGACCTCATGGATTAACTGGTTAAGCGTGTTGGCTGTTGTTCCAATTGAAGCACAGGGGACCATCCAATATTTAAGTCAGAACGCGCATATGATGAATCTCTATAACCCGCAAACCCACAATTTAACGAGTTTAGGAATTTTAGCAGCCTTTGGGTTAATGATTTTTTACATGCTGATCAATTATTGGAGTGTGAAAATTTTTGTCCGCTTTAATAACTTTTTTACCATTTTGAAAGTATTGATCCCTGTGTTGACGATCATTGCTCTAATTCATGCAGGCTTGCATATGCAAAATTTTACTGCCGTACCGGGTGGATTTATGCCAGGAGGCTTTAAATCCATTTTAGTGGGCGTGGTCACTTGCGGAGTAGTGATGTCTTTTAATGGCTTCCAATCCCCCTTGACCTTTTCGGAAGAGATTGCCTCGCCTAAGTCCATGCTGCCGCGTGCAGTTGCCTACAGTATTGTTTTAACTTTAATTTTGTATGTGCTTTTGCAAGTGGTGTTTATTGGCGCTGTTGAGCCCTCACAACTTACGCAAGGTTTTGCATATGTGAATTTTCGCTCCCCCTATGTGGATCTGCTATTGCTTGCCAATATGCAGATTATGGTGACAATCATTTATGCAGGATCAGTTATTTCTCCAACGGCCTGCGGTGCTGCATTTTTGGCCTCCAGTTCACGTATTTTATATGCGATGGCGGATAACAAACATGTTCCTGCTTTTTTGAGCATCATTCATCCGATATACCAAAATCCGCGTAAAGCCATTGTGACTAGTTTGGTGGTGAGCTGCCTCTATTTAGTTCTGTTTAGAGGTTGGTATCATTTGGTTGCGGTGATTTCTGTCATGCACTTATTTTCCTACGTGGCAGCGCCCATTATTACCATGGCCAATCGGATAAAACACAAAGAAATTTTAAAAAGTAAGGGGCAATTTATTATGCCGGGTGCCTTTATTTTAGCGCCGATTTTATTGTTTATTTTATCTGTACTGTTATTTTATGCGGCCTGGCCTTTAATTGGGGAAATGCTGTTTTTGATTGTCCCTGGGCTTCTCCTCTATTTTTATTTTGAAAGAAAAAATAATCCCAATGCTTCCTTCCTAAAGGCATTTAAAGGGGCTTCGTGGTTGGTGTTGTATATTTTAGGGATCAGCGTCATTACTTTTTTTGGCGATCACTCCGATGCAAGCCGTAATCTGATCTCCACTCCTGTGAGTCTAATTCTCTTAGCGGTGCTTGCACTCTGTGTATATGGTTACGGCGCCTTTTATGCGTACGAAAAATAGATTGAATATTTGTTGATCTTATTTTATGATGAAAGGACATGAGTGATTAATTCATGTTCTGTTCATTCAATATAAAATAAGGAGATCCTATGAAAGCGTATTCTAAAAATGCATTGTTGGCTGGGTTGTGCTTAACCCTTATCAGCACTGGAGCAATGGCTGCAACCAAAACCAGCTCTCACACGGAATTGCAAAATATCCTGCCTCAGATACAGGCTTTAAGTCAGGACCAAAACGTTGTGAGCGCCGTCCTATCTGCTAATTCAGCGCATGCCTCCCTCGATGCCGCAGATTTGCGCAAATTAGGGCGAGATTGGCATGATGGCTTGCAAGGTAAGCCTAGCACTGTTTTAAGTGAAGTCAATAACAGCGCGTTAAGTCAACAGCTTAAAAGTACCCTGCAAAATAGCCATGGTCTTTATCAGAGCATCACCGTCACCGACCAAAAAGGGCTTGTGATTGGAGAGACCGAAAATGCGAAACATTATGCAGAGGCTAGCCAAGGTTTTTTCAAAAAAATCGTGGAGGGCGGACCCAGTGCAGTTTACTACGGTAAAGCGCCAAAAGGCTCAAGCGGAGCTGGAAGTGTTGGTGTGCCTGTAGTGGATCAAGGCAAGGTAATTGGCACGCTTGTGGTTGAAGTGCAAAGCCATTAATTCATGGGTTGTGCTTATTGCGATCGGGGGCTAGATGCTGCCGATCGCAAGATTATGACGCACTGATCCCATTAACACTGACACTCAAGCCAATTTTATTAAAGAAATTACTATAAGATTGGATACTTTGCGCTTCATATTGTGCAAAAAAAGCACTCTGTTGTGCTGCAGGAAGTGTGCTCAAATTTTGCTGAATATTTGCACGCAATGTTTGCTGAGTGGAGAGAAAGTTGCTGATATCACTCACGCTAAATGGGGTAACAGGATTGAGGTGTAGGCTTAAACTGGATGGGTTTGCAATAAAGCCATTGAGGGTATTGGCTATGGCTGTTAGTTGCGGGATTTGCAAGTTTTGGGTAAAGCTACTGATGTCTGTTTGCAGGGCACTTTGCACGTTGGCAATGGACTGATTGCTATTTGTCGCCAGAAATTGCAAAAAGCGATTCACAAACGATTGGTCAATAAAACTCAGCTGTGCGGATTGAATGAGATTAGGAGTGCTCATGGCCTGCATAAGGAGCGCTGCATCCGGATCCAAAACCAACTGAGCAAAATTGCCAGGTGTGGGCGGTGTGGTGACCAAGACATTCCAGCTGGAATTAAATTGACCTAAGTCTTCGATAGATAATTGCGCATTACCCGTTTGAACATGCGTGTTGCCTTGATAAAAAGTATCCGCTTCAAACTGAATGGGCAAGCTGGTATAGCTTAAATTTTGCAAAAAATTGCCCACCAAGGCAAAGCTATTTTGAATAATACTGACTGGTAAAGTTAAATGAGCCTGTGCATGATAGGTCATTTGCCGAATGGTGGCTGCATTCATTGCGCTTTGGAAGTCAGCACTCTGGAAAAAAGCTGGGCTGAGGGTGAGATGATCTAAAATCACCTCTTGAGAAACAGTCGCAAAGCTAGGCATAGAGGCAGTATTCAAATCAACTTGCAGGCTATGCTGATTGGCATCGTAGTTAAACAGTGCAGAAAGCGTGAGGTTCATGCCACTAGGCAAAGGCAGGCCTTGAAGCGTCATGGGTAAATTGGTGTTCCAGGAGGACAGTGTCGAAAAAACAGCGGGAAGAGCGGTCATTTGTACATTGTTTAGGGACACTTCAAAAGAGCCGAAAGGATTCTGTTCCAAACTCAAAAAATGATACAGGGTGATTTGATCAACAGTGAGAACTTGACCCGATTGTTTAAAGTGAATAATAAGGTGATCGATACTCATTTTTTTATCAAAAAAATCATATGGATAGAAATGAATCCGGTCATATTGGATGCTACTCACCTGGGGGACTTTCTTTTCAATTTGATCAATCGCATGATGGATCATCAAAGTGGCAAGAATTTTAAGATACAGAGCAAAAGCGGTATAGGAGACTAAAATCAAGATGATTAGTCCCATGAGAACCTTTCGTAACCGCGCAAATCTCATAATTTTTGGACCACTTTTGCAAGAATACCAATAATAATCAGGATAATCATGATCTTGCCGCTGAGGCCCACATTCCAGTCATCCAATTTTCGCCAAGCTTTAAGAAAAGGATTGGGAGATTTTTTGACGACTTTCTTTTTTGATTTTTCTGGTGCAGGCGTTGTCATGAGGCGCTCCTTGCTTTCAGATCTTTTTGAAAATATGATTATTCTAAACCGATTCATGGATAAAACTCAATGGATAAAATGATTTGTGTAGCGCCAAAGTAGTAATGTCACACTTCACCAAAGTTAAAATGTCACACATGAATATCAAATCAACAGTGTGGGACAATGGAGAAGATCGTTACAATGAG
>JAJZUD010000013.1 GCA_021848625.1 Pseudomonadota bacterium | reverse complement strand
ATGTTGTTGGTTGGGATCATAAGTGCTCCTTATAAAGTTCCTATAATTGACAGTATCGGAATATCTTCAGGCAATATTCCAAAAAATTATCCCGAGAGAATACCAAAAACTTTCAAAGAATGAAAGCGAATCATTAAAACGGAACTTTGCCCAATTTTACACTTTAGCTTACGATCTTTAGCTCTGGGCCATGTTCCCTTGCCGTTTACTCCATTTTTGCAAAAGAAAAGACCCTGGAAGAAAGCCTAGCTGCCTTAAGGCAGAGAGCACGCGATAAGGACTCTGGAGCCTCTGCAAAAACGTTGAGGCATTTTAGTTTGGAGTAATAGGCTCAGTGTTACGGAGTATGCGATAAGTCTACACTTGATTCATTTGAACTCAGCTCTCCCCCGGGCTTGTCTGAATAAAACAAAAATAGCTGGATAAAATTACAATATTATAATATAATTGCAAAACAAGTTTAAGAACAGGCCGATATCATGCTGAATACAGTTCCGATGCATCTGCATCGCGAGATTAGAAAAAAAGATGATGAAACTCAAGCAGAAGCACTTGTCAGAGTAACTTATACACAAACTCATTTAATGATTGCTCAACGCGCACATAATGGAGAAATGACTCCAGTGGAAGTAAGAGCTGCAGTTCAACAGCTTAATCCTGTTCGTGATCACTATTACGATGGAAATCCGGATTTAGCTATGCCAATTTTGGTCGTCTTTATTCAGTCTCTTTTCCCTGTAGCGAGGGCAAGAGCAATGTATCCAATGGGTACCCGGCCATTTGGTGATTCAGATGGGACGCCTCCACCTCCAGGAGGAGATATGGGCCGAACCCAATAAGGGTAGATTTTGCTTGGATGTGGTCGCAAATTGCGACTTCACTATTGATGCAAAAATATGTTATTATATAATCTGATCATAATTTAACATAATCATTATTATACGAAATAGGCTTGTAGTTCCAAAATAGTGATGTCACCTTCAAAGTGTCACAGCATGTCTAAAAGTTAAAATGATTTTCGTCCCCTGATTGACCGTACTGCTGATGCGAACACTCCCATTATGGAGCGCCATGATTGATTTGACGATGGCCAAGCCCAAGCCTGTGCCACCTGATTTTTTTGAGCGTGCGCTGTCAACGCGATAAAAGCGATTCAAAATATGAGGTAAATGCTCAGGGGCAATACCCACGCCTGTATCTTCAACAATGATTTCCACACAGTGATCTGTATGCCGACTTGATAATGTAATCGTGCCCCCACTGTCCGTATGCTGCAATGCATTGCTCAATAGATTGCTTACAGCTTGCCTAAACAAAATGAGATCAGCATACAACTCTCCACTGGCTTCACAAATGAGTTTGACCTGTTTCTCTTCAGCAGCAATGCCATAAAACTCGCAGAGTTTATTCAAGATCTGTGGCAGGGGGATCCATTCATATTTGATTTGGTTTCGCGGATTTTCAGTGCGTGCTAAAAAGAGCAGACTGTCAATCAAAGTAGAGAGACGCGCATATTCTTCTAAACTAGACTCCAATACCTGTCGATATTCAAGCGCACTGCGTTGACGCGTCAGAGCCAATTCTGTTTCCCCCATTAGATTATTGATCGGCGTACGCAATTCATGCGCCAAATCAACGGAAAACTGTGATAGACGCTGGAACCCCTCTTCAATGCGACTTAAAAAACCATTCAGTGTTTCAGCCAAGCGTCTTAATTCTAAAGGTAATGAAGTCTCATCTAAACGTTGATGCAATTGCGTCGTGGTAATCCCTGAGACCTTTTCAACAATACTCTGTAAAGGCCTAATACTGCGCCGAGCGCCCACCAGACCAATCACCACTGACAATAAAATACCAAACAATAAGACAATACATAAATTGTCTTGATAGTCTTCAACGATTTCTCTTTCACTATGCGTTTCTACTGCAACTTGAATCAAGCGTTGCTGGGACGTATCAGCCCAGGCAGACATTAAAAAATAGGGTTTATCCTCTTCACTGTGAATATTTTTGTCTGCTTCTTTCAAGCCACTCAATGGCTTCGGAAATAGGCCTGACGGCAGCAACTCGCTCATTCCTGGGGTTTCAAATAAAATCTGCCCTTGTTGATTCAGAACACGATAAAAATAATGATGCTTAGTGAACGCTGCATTGCCAAATTCTACTGGAATCTGTTGGCCTATTTCAAACTGAATGGTCTGAATATTACTAGAGGAATGATTGATGACCTCACGAATTGCGCCAATTTCCCCTACTAAAAACTGGCTATTTTGTTTTTCCAAACTTTGAACCAGGGCAAAGTACAATAACAGACAAGCCAGCAATAAAACCAAAGAGGTTGCAATCGAATACCATAACGCGATGGTTTTACTAATCGATTGTTGTCGCAACAGATGATACGCTTTAAAAATCACTCGGACTCACCTCTAAAATATAACCCGATCCACGTCTAGTTTGAATCAACTTGGTCTCAAATGGATCATCGACTTTACGCCGCAAACGCCGTATCGCCACTTCCACCACATTGGTATCACTGCAAAAATTCATATCCCACACCTGCTCTGCAATATACGTACGTGAAATCACTTCACCTTGATGCCTGGCTAACAAAGAGAGGAGTGCAAATTCTTTGGCTGTGAGATCTAAGCGCTTTCCCGCACGCACGGCTTTTTGACGTAAGGTGTCAATCACTAAATCCAAGATTTGGATTTTATCTACTTGCGGCGCTTGGCCTCGACGCAATAGGGATCGCACCCGCGCCAGCAATTCTGAAAATGCAAAGGGCTTGACTAAATAGTCATCGGCTCCTAGTTCTAGCCCATGAACTTTATCATCGACACTATCGCGTGCGGTTAAAAACATAATGTGTAGTTCTTTGTTGTGTTGGCGCAGTGTTTTTACAATGTCCCAGCCATTTTTGTAAGGCAACATGACATCAACGATCAGCAAATCATATTTTTCAGTTTGCGCACGAAACAGACCATCCATTCCATTGTGTTCGATATCTACTACAAAACCGTTTTCCATCAAGCCCTGCCGCAGATAGGCTGCGGCTTTTTCCTCGTCTTCAATAATGAGTATTTTCATTTTTTCATTACCCAATCAGTATGTCATTCAGTATAGCGCGAAGGAATTGAAAAAGCATAAAGATGACAAAAATGTAATCTGATTGTCAGCATTTTGTTGGCTCTAATTTGCTATGATAGCGAAAATAAAATACTAGCAAGGCATAGGATTAAACATGAAACTTTTTGATGGAAATGACACTCAGCAATTATTAAATCGTGTTGCGGGGGTTGATATTTTATTTTGGGTGATCAAAATTATCTCCACCACGGTAGGAGAATCGAGTGCGGATTTTTTTGGTGCTCATTTTGGTGCCGCTGCAGGCGTTGTTGCCTTTCTATTATTAGCTGTCTCAATTGTGCTTCAAATACGTTTTAAGCGTTATGTGCCTTGGATGTACTGGACGGTGATTGTACTGGTTGCTGTTTTTGGCACAATGTTTGCAGATACGCTTCATTTTTTGGGGGTTCCCCTCATCGTAACCAGCCTGGGTTTCTTAGGTTTGTTATTGGCTATGCTAGGGGTATGGTATGGCTATGAAAAGACGCTGGATGTGCATGCGATTTACACCAACCGACGTGAAGTTTTTTACTGGCTGGTGATCTTTTTTACATTTGCATTAGGAACAGCAGCCGGAGATTTGTTTGCAGGTACGCTTAAATTAGGCTATTTAGATGCAACACTGGTCTTTGGTGCAATCATCGTGATCGTCCCCCTTGCCCTCTACCTACTTAAAATTAACAGTATTGCTTTGTTTTGGATCACTTATATCTTAACCAGACCTTTTGGTGCATCAGGAGCAGACTTACTCGGCAAACCCACTCAATATGGTGGGCTCGGCCTGGGGGATGGAACCACGTGTATCCTCACCTTAGCCATAGTCATCGCTTTAGTCGTTTGGTTAACTTTAACCCATAAAAAAGAAATGCTTTATGAAGAGCATATCAAAGTAGACTGACTTAAATTAACGAAAAATGGCTTGAAAATGGACGCTTATACAATCATCACGCCATGGCCCAGAATTTATCGATGGATTTACCGCTATCGATTAACAAGACATGCTTGGCAAATTTCCCTCTGGGTACTTGAAAATATCTGGCTGGCCTTCCAAAGTGGATGGATGTACCTCCGCCCCAGAAATCGTTATGTACGCATGGTCAATGATTATGTCAAACATCATGCGCTCAAGCACGAGAATACGTTTACTTTTTTAAAAGCTTTAGCCTTAAACCCTGGAGCAACAGGTGCAATCTTACCCAGCTCAAAATATCTGGCCCGTACCATGGCGGCCTACGTTCAATTCACTTCAGAGAGTCTGGTTGTGGAATTGGGTGCAGGTACTGGCGTGATGACAGCCGCAATGATTCAAGCAGGTGTTCCACCCCAGCAAATTGTTGCAGTTGAATATGCGCCGCAACTTGCTAAAAAATTGAAAGAGCGCTTCCCCGAGATTGAAGTCATTGAAGGAAATGCAGCCTATTTGCAACATTTCCTAAAAGATAAACCTCAAGCCATCACCACTATTATTTCAGGTTTGCCGCTCCGCTCATTACCTAAAAATGTCTCGCAGGCCATTTTAGAACAAATTCCGTTGGTACTTGCTGAGAACGGTCGATACATCCAATTCACCTATGATATTCGCAGCAATAGCCTCTCTTGCCCACAGACTTGTGATTTGGAAGATACGACTATTGTATGGCGTAATATCCCTCCTGCCAAAGTAGATGTTTTTGTTAAAACTCAACCCACGCTCGATAAAACCTCCCTTGCTGATCTGCAAGCATAAGGATGACAAAATTGTTATGATTATGATAGCGAAAAACATAAAATTTAAAGTAGAGTGAAAATGAAAACGCCCATCGCCTTAGTTCCCTATTGTTTCATTATCCTTCTCACAGGATGTGTCAGCTATACACCCAAACCGCTTCCAATGGGCACAGCCCAAGTCACTCAAGCCCTACACACTGCTGACTCCAAAACTCTCTTGATTGATCCCAGCAAGCCTTTGAACGCCAATGATTTGGCCGCAATTGCAGTTTTGAATAATCCTGACCTCAAAGCGCTGCGGGCAGGGCAAGGTGTGGCGGATGCACAGGTGTTTTCAGCAGGCCTTTTGCCTGATCCTCAACTCAATCCCAGCTGGGGCTTTCCGCTGCAAAGCAATGGCAATGTCACCGCTTACACTTATGGCGTCAATTTTGACATCGGCAGTCTGTTAACTCGTCATACCCAAATCGAAGCCGCAGAGGCGCTGAAACAGCAAGTGCATGATAATATCGCCTGGCAGGAATGGTTAGTGGCTAATCAAGCGCATTTACTCGCTTTGCAGGTGATGTCTTTGCAAGCGCAACTGGCCTTGGCTCAGCAAAATTTGAGTCAGTCACAAAAAATCATGCAGTTGACCAAAACCAATTTACTCAAGCATGATACCACCCTGACAGAATGGAATGCCCGTGAGACAGCTTATTTTGATGCAGAAGACCAAGTCACGACACTGACCCGCAGCTTGAGCACAGATCAAATTGCTTTAAATCAGCTACTTGGTTTTCCACCTGACGCGCAGCTGCAATTGGCGCCCATTCAAGTCCAAATCCCCGCTTCGCTGAATGCAACGACTTTATTTGCACAAGCTGAAAAATCCCGCTTGGATTTACAAGCGCTGCAAGCTGGTTATCAAAATCAGGAAGTCCAAGTGCACCAAGCGATTCTGGGCCAGTACCCGCATTTTAATTTGGATGTGAATCGAGCGCGCGATAATACCGATGTCAACAGTGTGGGCCTCGGTTTTACCTTTGATTTACCGCTGTGGAATCGTAATCAGGGGCAGATTGCCATTCAGACTGCAACACGCAATCAACTTTATCAAGCTTACATCAGCCGCCTGCAACAAACACGGGCCGATATCACAACGCTGGTGGCCAATATTGATCTGCTGCAAACAGAACAGAAAACACTGCTGGAAGCCAATGGCAATCTGACTGAACCCGCTTTAAATCAGCTTTTCCAGGAAGGACAAATTGACCTCGCGACCTATGCAGATTTCAATGCCACTCTTGTCAACAAACAACAACGCCTATTAGCACTCTCGCAAAGCCTGGCTGAACAATGTGTCGCTTTGCAGATCGCCGTGGGCACTCAACTTGCGGGGCTCTCATGTTAAAGAAAAAATATTCTCGTCGCCTTTATCTGATTGCAGTGATTGTGCTCTTTGTCATTGGGTTTGGAATCTATTATTTTGAATCCAATCGTGCGGATCAAACAGACAATGACAGCGTCTCGTCTACGGCTTTGGTCACAACCACCACAGCCCAGGCGGGACTCTTTAGCCCAACCATCACTGCCTATGGCACTTTAAGCGCACCGCCTGAACTGCAAAAAACCCTGACGGCTCAAGGCAATGTTATCATCGAAAAATTAGCCGTTTCGCCCTACAGCAGTGTGAAGAAAGGTCAGCGTTTGATTCAGTTTGCAGCGACTCCAGATGGCGAAGCTGCTCTGCAAAATGCTGAGCGCAATTTGGCTCATCTTCAGGCTTTGCAAAAACAATATCTCGCCACCAATAGCGATGTGGCCAGTGCCGCGGCCACTTTGAATAGCCTAGAGGTACAATACAATCATCTTTGGCTCACTGCACCTTGTGATGGCGTAATTGGCGCCTTTTTGGTGAATCCAGGCGATACCGTCAACAATGGTACGCCTTTACTGAACTTTTCCCCCAGAGCCTCAATTGGCGCGCTATTACAGGTCACTGCGGCAGAACAAGTTCAAATTAAAAAAGGCGATCTCGTCACCCTGAGTGTAGTTGATCATCCTGAACTGCAATTTAGCGGCACAGTCTCATCCATCGCCACGGCACTCAATACGACAACCGGCCTGATTGATCTTGACGTGAAGATACCGCAGTTGCCCCCTGACATTGTTGTGAATACTTTGCTCAAAGCCAATATTGCCACTGCTAAAGCGCAGCCTGCTATTTTGCTGCCTCAGAATGCAGTCTTATATCAGGGCAAGACAGCCTACGTTTTTATTGATCATGACAACAAGGCAGAATATCGCTCAGTCACCGTGGCAGGCGGCAATGATACAGAAGTGGCCGTGAGCAGTGGTATTCAAGCAGGCGAACAGGTAGTCATCAGCGGCAATTATGAATTGCAAGATGGTATGGCCCTGACCACGCAAGGAAACTCATAATGGCGGCCTGGCTTCTCAAACACCAGCGTTCTTTATTATTTTTGCTGATTCTGCTTGCACTAGCAGGAATGCTGGCGGTTTTTAAACTGCCAGTGGCGCTCTTTCCTGATGTGCAGTTTCCACGGATTGTGGTGACGGTGGATTCGGGAGATCGCCCGGCCTCGCAGATGATGACTCAGGTGACCATGCCCCTAGAGCAAGTCTTGGAAAGTGCACCCAATGTCGTCAGCGTCAAATCAGTCACAGGACGAGGCGGCGCAAATCTTTCCCTCAGTTTTGCCTGGGGCGTGGATATGACTACGGCTTTACTCCAAGTGCAATCCGCGGTGAATCAGGTATTGCCCCGCCTGCCTGCGGATACTTCCTTCACCGTCACGCGGATGGATCCAGCCAGCCGTCAGATGATGGGGTTTTCGCTTACGTCCAATAAAAATGCAGACCCGGTGCGCCTGCGTGACTTTGCCTATGCCCAGCTACGGCCTTTGTTGGCAACCATTCCAGGGATTGCGCGGGTTGAGATTTTGGGTGGAAATGCGCCTGAATATCAGGTTAATATCAACCCGGCTCAATTGATCCGCTATGGCCTGAGCCTCAATGATATTGTCACTGCTTTGACCAATGATAATATCCTCTCCTCCGTTGGCCGGATGGAAGACCATTATCAACTTTATTTGGTTCTTGCTGATACCCAGCTGCATAGCCTGGCTGACATTCAAAATCTGCCCATTACGATTGGCAAAAATACTCTGATTCGTCTGGGTGATATTGCTGAAATTCACCTCGGAACTGCCCCAAAAGCGACAAGCGTCCGTGCCAATGGTCAAGATGCGGTTTTGATCAATCTCTATCAGCAAGAAAACGCAAATACGGTTGCCATTGCCAAAGCGGTGAATCAACGTCTCAGCCAATTTAAAACGAATATTCCCTCAGACATGAACTTGTCCCTGTATTATGATCAATCCCAATTGATTTTAGGTTCGGCGGATAGTGTTCGGGATGCGATTATTATTGGGGCTTTGCTGGCTGGCGTGGTACTCTTCGCCTTTCTGCGTAATCTGCGCATGATGCTGATTGTGGCGCTGGTTTTGCCGCTGGTCTTGCTGATCACTATTTTACTGCTTTATAGTTTGTCGATGAGCTTTAATATCATGACCTTGGGAGGGATGGCTGCTGCGGTGGGCCTCATTATCGATGATGGGGTGGTCATGCTGGAGCATATCACGCGTCGCCTTTCAGAAACGCATCAAGCACTGCATAAGTCCATTACGCATTCGGCGATGGAAATGCTGCGCCCTTTAGCCGGATCATCCTGCGCCACGATTATTATTTTCCTGCCGCTGTCTTTTTTGTCTGGATTTACGGGGGGATTTTTTAAAGCATTGGCACTAACCATGGCCTCCAGTCTGGTGATCTCCTTTTTTGTGGTGATTGTAGCAGTACCTCTTTTGAGTGAACTCCTGATTAAACGCAAAGATGCCACTGAGCTTGAAACCGTCGGCAAGACTTTAGGCAAAATGCATGCGGGTTATCGTCGCTTAATGGAGCCACTTTTTAAAAAATCGCGTCTGCTCTGGCTAATTTTGGCTGGCTTTGTTGTTTTAGGGGGCGTGGCTTATTTGAATGTGGGCACAGGTTTTATTCCTGCAGTGGATGAAGGTGGCTTTGTCCTGGATTATCAAACGCAACCAGGCACTTCCCTCACTGAGACCAGTCGCCTATTGAGTCAGGCTGAAAATATCATCAGTCACAATCCTGATGTGGATGGTTATTCGCTGCGAACCGGCCTTCAAATGGGCGGTGGTTTGACAGAGCCCAATACGGGCGATTTTTATATCCATTTAAAATCAGGCTCGCGTCATCCTGTCAGTGAAGTCATGGATACGCTCAGCACTCAAATCAATGCCCAAGTCCCAGGCATTACTATTTTGGATACGGTTCAACTCATGGAAGACATGATTGGCGATTTGACCGATACGCCACAACCAGTTGAAGTCAAAATCTATGGCCCAGATCAGGCAGAGCTCCAGCATCTTGCGCTGCACATCAGCGGATTATTGGCTAATATTCCAGGCTTAATCGATATCAATCCAGGAATTGTGGTTTCAGGCGGCAGTATTAATATTCATATCAATCCTGCCAAAACAGCCCTTTTTGGTCTCACCGTCAGTGATGTAGCCAATCAAATTAATACGGCCATGAGTGGGGTCGTCGCAACAACCATTCCGACGGCTGATTATTCCATTGGCGTACGCGTAACCAGTCCCTCTACCTTCAAAAACAATCTCGAAACATTAGGAGATCTGCCGATTGTCACCTCCAGCGGTAAAATGATTCCCCTCGAAACCATCGCCTCGTTTGAAACTATCAATGGCCAAACTGAAATCGATCGTGAAAATCTGCAACAGATGCTTGCAGTAACCAGTGATATTCAGGGACGCGATATGGGCTCTGCGATGAAAGAAGTGATGCAGACCGTGGCCAAAGTACCGCTGCCACCGCAATTTCACATTGAATATGGCGGTCTCTATCAACAGCAGCAACAGTCCTTTCATGATCTTTTAATTGTCTTTGTCAGTGCCTTTTTGCTGATTAGTTTGTTGCTGCTGTTTTTCTATGAGCGCTTTACCATTGTCTTGAGTATTTTAGCCACGACGCTGCTGACACTGCCCGGCATTTTTATTGGGCTGTGGATCACCGGCACGGAGTTAGATATTTCCTCGATTATGGGCATGACCATGATTTTGGGGATTGTCACTGAAATTGCTATTTTTTATTTTGCTGAAGTCAGTCACGAATCCCACATTGATACTGAAAAGCTCATTCAAGCAGGGACCATTCGCATGCGGCCGATTTTGATGACCTCAATCATTGCCGTACTCGCGTTGCTGCCCTTAGCCCTGGGGCAATCGTTACAAACGCCTTTGGCCATTGCGATTATTTCAGGTCTTATTTTTGCGGTGCCTCTAGTACTTTTTGTCATGCCCATCATATTTGTGAATATGCATCTGGCAAAAAAAGATAAATGAGTTTATCATCATAAATGTTGTACTTTTTTACTTAAAAAACAGGAGATTTCACATGAAAAAACTAGTATGCGCCCTTGCTACAGCAGGTGTATTGTTTACCTTGAATGCAGCTTATGCTGATGACGCTTGTATGCTTCAGGGCACAGCAGTCCCTGTATCTCAAATCCAATCCAGCATTAGCGCTATGACAGGATATACCCTTGTCAAAACCATCAAACTCAACGATGACTGTGTTTATAAAGCGAAAGTAAAAGATGCATCAGGCCAAGAATGGAAATTATTCTTTGATCCTATGACTGGAAACCTACTTGGCAAATCAAAAGATTAATTTCTGTATAAATGTCAGAAGGAATGCCACAATGAATCTAAATATCATTGGCGGTGATTTTGAATGATATGCGGTCACTTCCTAGATAAAATAAGGGTTGGAGGGGCATGATCAAAAAACGATTTTTCGATTATAATTTACAAATTACAGTAAGTTGATCATGCCATTTGCATCCACTTTACTTTAGTGCTTGGAACCCCGTTATCGCATGACCAGGCGTACGTGGCAAGCTGATGTGCCACTTGATGTTTGGGATTATTTGCCTCACGGCTGAGCAATTGGTCGCCTGCATTCCTCAAGTCGCATAAGCTTTCTAACAAAAAAGAATCAATCTCGTCCTGCGAGGCAATGCCTTGCTTGGAAAATCGAAAAATTATTTATTTTTGCTGCAATGCGCTTAAAAAATTACCCGCGGACGCCTAACGGCGTCAATATGTTCAGCAGATGCTGTTTATCTGGCCACTTCTGAAAATAATATTGCAAGAGGCTCAATATTTATTTACAAATAAATTATTATAATGTATAATGCCGCTGATACTATAAACAAAAGGTAACGATTCACCGTTTCTAAAAGCGGCATAAAATAAATATGAAAAAAGCGAATAAAACGCTTGACAAGGTTTTTGTGCCAAATTGTCAAAAATTGGGTTGGAGGACGTGATGATGAGGCTCGGCCCATGAGGCTTATTTTCAGGCTCTGGTAGGTACTTTGGATGTAGCGAGAATGATGGATCGAGGCCCAAAAAAGATTCTTTCAAAAAACGTGCTTTCTGAAGGCAAATTTCGGACTAAAAAACCCATGCTACAATAGCTGCATATAAGACAGATTTTGGGTTTGATTGTTGAAAGTAGGTGGGACACTGGTCTCTGATGCCTTGAATCAGGCAGAGGAGTTGATGAAAACAGAAAAAGACTTATCGCCAGCGGTAAAGGCCATGCTGACGATGTTGCTTTTGATTGTCCGTTTGCTGATGAATCGCCTGGGGATTAATTCAAGTAACAGCAGCACTTCGCCCTCTCAAGATCCGCATCGTGTACGCGGCAGCAAAAAGACTGCAAAGGATGGAGCGGATCAGAAAAAGCCTGGCGGACAAAAAGGCCGCAAGGGGTATCGCTTAAATCCCATTCCCAATCCTGATGTGATTAAGGTAATAAAGCTGGATCAGCGCAGCTTACCCAAAGGGCATGTTTATACTGAGGTTGGCTATGAGGGGTATCGGCGACATTCATGGCAAAATTTACGGTCTGAAGGTAAAAATCAACGCTAACCCGTAAATTCCCACATCTGACCAAACATTTAACAACAACCGCCCTTGTGGCTTTTCTTATCTGGATTGTTTTCGTCGTCATTCGTTTGTTTATCTTCAGATTTTCCAGCATCATCCGGCTTATGCGACATGCCGCAAGAACCTCCTTTATGCCCTGATCTAAACATTCCTCTGCAACAGCCAAAGATCATGACAACAATGAACAAAACCAATAGTATGGTATTTAGCATAAGCTTCTCCTAGTTTTTCTATTGCATATCAATATTACAGAAGGTACACCTGCTCCGCCAAGTGCAACCATTTTTAAATCATGTTGAATGGTCTGATTAAAATAACCATCCAGAAGAGTATATTGATTTTTTCCACACCTTGGACACTCACGTGTTGCCCCTCTCTTTTCCAAAGTCTCTATTATTTCTTTCTTTTTTTCTTGAGTTAACCCAGGCGCTTGCATAAATTATATATCCCTCTTTATTTAGTTTTAGTAAAAAAATTTACGGTAAACAAATTACTTTTCCACTTGCCCTCTCATTTGAATAGCTAAGATAATCAACCTTCCAATTTTTAAATTCTTTTACCTCGTAATACGTGATCTCATCTGAGGCCATAATGACTTGCATATTATCATTAGATACTTCAATTCCTTTTACCTTTGAAAAAAGCTCCCTAATTTCCCAGGCTATCTCCCCAAGTTTTTCCCACATTTCATCTGAACAGCTATCTCTTTTTTCGGTCAATAACAGAGGTTGTACCTTATAATTTTTCGTGTCTACAATTTCCTCATTAGGAATAACTTTGATCAATAAACCTAAAGCTTCAACGCCCTTTTCTAACAAACCAATAATCTCTTTTTTGAAGAATTTATCAGATGCCAATCTATTATTAAACGCATCAGGAAAAGCAGGCCTGGTATACCGATCCGTGATCCACTTAATCAAAATATTCAAATTCGTTTTATCCAAGTTATAATCTGGCGTCAAAGCTAAAATTTTTTTCCGTGAAACAAATTGGCGATTATTGGGTTGTGCTCTTAAATTTCCTGTGACTGCTTGTATATCGAGTAATCTAGGTTGCCGTGCTAGCAGGTTTCCAGAGACACATGAGTCTATTTTTAGGACTCTAAGCACTTCGATTGTTTCTTCTTTTTTATAAGAGTGATTTACAATATCACAATCTTGGCTTAAAACGAGATAGGTCCCCTCTGATAAATCATCTATTTCAGATCCTTTCATAATAGAAAATACTGAGCCTTGCTGCCAGCATTTTCCAAGTAAAATTGTAGGGTCTAATTCGTCGTCAGTCATGCTTTTTTAGCCTATTGAACTAATGAATTTATTAAAATCCTTAAAAGCTTCTTTTTCACTTGGCGTCTTTATACCATGCTTTTCAAGAAATTTAGCTTGTTCGGCTAAGATAATTTGCTTTTCCTTAATCATCTCGGAAATATCTTTAAACAAAGCAATGATTTCAGCTTTATTTAAAGATTTCTGAGTAAGCAACTGGAATACAGATTGAGTATGAGGCGAGATTACTCTGTGTAAATACCCTCCCAGTCGGCCTACTTCCATGTTTTTCCAAGCATAGGCCAAATCTTGAACCTCTTCAAATCTAGCTCTATTTTTACTGCTTAAATTATTTGATTTTATCCAATCATATACTGCCGTACGACTTACCCCAAGCATTGCAGCAATTTCTGAAAGATTTGCTCCAAAAATTGTACGTAGCCCGTTGATTTGCTGTTCTTCTGTTGCAGGCTGACCAGAGCCGATCTCACTAATTGTAGCAGAGGAAATCTCTGCCTGCTCGTTGTTGAGAGAGTAATGTTTGTCAGAGGCTACATTATCAACATTCGTGCCACCGGAAAGCCCAAGCACCAAGGCAATAATACCTGGGCCTATAAAAGTATATTTTTTTATTTCGGAAATTTCTGAAAAACAGGTACGTGAAATTATCGGCTCAGGCCTAATAGTATGGTTAGCCCCAATTACATATTCTAAAGAACCATTTGGAAATAAAGGAAAGTCACTCGCTGCTAAGTCCATTTTTTCAATGCCTCCGTTCCAACTGCTTGAGTGAAAATTGTATAAGAATCATTTTGAAGCTCTTTCATATTGGCACAAATTTTTTTAATATCGAATTCGAACTTATCAAGAACTTGGGAGTGGTCGATATCTAAAATCAAAAAACTTTCAGCCTCAATCTGTTTATGGGCAAAAGACAGGCGACTGGACACAGCCTCTAAATCAGGAGGAACATAAATATTATTCACACCACTTACTTTGCTCCTATCCCCAATATATACAGTTTTGATTATGGCAACACCATGTTTGGTAAATTGTGTGGTTTCTTCCTTTGCAATAAAATTTTTTTCCTGTGCTGCATTCAATCCTTTTGCTTTAAAACCAATAAGTTTAGTGTTTTCGATATCCAGTCCATCGGTAATAAAATTAATATACCTGATACCAATGCGCTCCACTAAAGAAATGCTGAGCAAAGTATTAAACTTTTCAAGAATATCTTTAAATTTTTCAAAAAAATTTGAAAATCCTCCATACTGACTAGTATGAAAACTGATTGATTGGCTATCCAGTACTACCCCGCAAACCTGGTCTTTGTCTATAAAATTCCATTGCTTGCCTTCCCCGAGTTCGACTTGACCATTTTTTTGAAGACGCATCATCCTGATGGTCACAGGCTCAAATTTAGGAAAGTCTTGTCTAATCAGCTCTTGTAAATCAGGAATATACTTTTCAATACTTTCAATATTTGTAAACCTTACTTGAGCAAGAACATAACTCAGTGGAGAATGACTCAATTTTTTATGCATATTCTTTTTCCCAGCCAACCTTACACTAACTTTACACGATCTCTTTTTGTGTGTCAATCAATGAATGACAAATTTTTAAGAATGTACAAAAAATATATAGAAAATTTTACATGATAATATTCTGATTATTAATGAAAAAACTTAAAATTTAATTAAATAAATATTTATTTATGGCATGTCAACTATAAAATGACATTTGCCGTACGAAATTGCCTTTTTAAGGCCCTTTATAAAAGTCCTTCGGCTTGCGGATATTCATAACTCGGAGTTTTGGATTTAGTGCCTGGCTGACCATCCAGCTGCTTACTTGCGTACAAAATTAGACACCAACCCAATATTCCAATAATGATGGAAGTCATAATTACCCAAAACCAGCCTATCATTTCATCTTTCAAATCCTTGCCAATCATGCAGTGTCCCCGCGTAACTTTGTTCATCTTGTTTTAATAATCCTTTGTCCAAGACTGAATATTAACAGTTTTATCATCAGGGCTCATTGTTATTTCGACGTTCCTGATTTTATGAAAATACCCGTGTGAAAATAGCCCTTTTGATTCTCGCTTATATTCAAACTGCATAAATTGATCTGCAATTTTATCAAATACTGCCTCCGCATCGTTGCCGGCTGAAATCTGAATATTAAACTCTCCTTCCTCATAAGTTGTAGGATCCATTTCGGAAGTAATTTTATGCCCTCCTACTGCTCTTTTGATTGCAGTGAGTACAGCCATCTTTCCATAATCTATCAAGTACTCGCTCGGATCAACCCAATTAGGAAGCTCCTTTTTGTCCCATGAAATAGTGGGGATAAAATCTTCAACAAAATCTTTGGTAACTAGGTTCAATTCAGCCTTATTAAGTTGATCGATAATCGTTTTAATAGGCACTTCTCTTGAGGCATCCAATACTGTTTTGGTATAAAAAGTATAGCAAGGCAATTGGCTAGTCCGATCATATTTTGCCAGACCCAATGAAAATAAAAATCTAAAAAGCTCTTGGACTTCCATTTCACGGGGTCGCCGCTCTGCGGTTAATACAGATTCTGAAAATAAATACCCCTCGTCTTTCAGTTCAATTAAAGCAGCCAACTGGTACTCGTTGCCATCATTCTCAGTTCGCTTCCTTTTAAAAAAAATGATCCGCTCGATTTCCGTAAACTTTGATGCTACTAAATAAAAGAAACGACTGAGATCATTATACGTAGAGTCTACTTTTAGACGCGCGTAACAGGTATCACCCACGTCACACCAATCAATATAATCACGCAGTGAAATCTTACGGCTTCGTGCCTCAATCCGTTTCAACAGTTTGAGATACGCCCATTCGGGTGGCTCAATCACTCCACTGACCCAATTTTTAACGGTTCTATCTGAAACTTCTAATTCATTTGCAATTTGAGGATAGTAAATTGATGAAGAACCTCTGCAAACAAGGCACAGTTTATGGAAATCCATGGTCTTTATGTTGGGCATAATTTTTAAATTTTTTAGTTCATTGCAAATATATTACCACTAGTTTGAATTATTTTCAATGCTGTAAATATTTTATTTTAATGGAAATATTTTATGGCTGGAAAAGTCTGACCTACACTGACCTACCTTTAGAACGTGATTGTGATTTGGTCATACCAAGCGTTTGGGCATTACTCTCAATCTGAGATTGCAGCTTATACACTTGGCCTGTGGTGATAATCCCATCTTTAAGGGTTTCTTTAAATTGTTCGGTTTTAGTTTCACGCTGACCGCCGATCTGCAATTCATACTTGCCATGTTTAATCATCTCTTGATAGACTGGACTCTTTAATAGCCCATCTATTTTGAGTGTTACCTGCTCTGCTGCTTGATCCATTATTTTCTTAAACTCTGCTTTATTTGAGCTGGAAATATTTGCAAAATAGTCAGTAGCTGCCTTGTCATAGGCGGCTTCTGCGGCAAGATACCCTTCTAAAAGTTTGGTTAATCCTTTAGGCAAGGTCACACGATCACCATCCAGTTTAACCGTTTCTTTGGGTTCTTTCTGTTTGGCGTCCTGAATAAGATGCTCTTTCACTTCATTCTCTAAACGTTCAATAGTTATGTCATCATTCAGTTTTTCTGGATGACTGAGATATTCGCGTACCTTCTCAACACCTTCTTTGATGAGAACATCGTTGAAGTCATCTTTGGCTTTTTCTGGCATGATTCTGGATACATCCAGCCCCTTCTCTGCAAAATATTTCGCAGCCTCAAGCACCTTCACTTCGGAGGATGGCATCACTTTTTCAGCGGCGGGTATGCGGGGGTAATCGTTATCAGCACAGATCAGAACCTCTTTCATTTTATCGGTGATAGGTACTTTCTTAAGGTTGCCAGAGCCTAGAACAGAATAAATTCTCAAATCAGGATTAGCCTCTTTAATCGACAAAGCTGTTTCTGGCCCCTCTGCAATGGCTATGCGCCCATCATCCTTACCTTTATTGATAATGACAGCCGAACCATCGAGGAAGCGACCATAGGTCAATTTCGGTGATTCCAGTGCGGCTTTCTTGCCAGTGTCTTTGTCTAAGTAAATTACCTGAATGGTCGGAACACCTATGCTCTTATCAAGATTTCGAGCAGCTACAACTAAAGCAGGATAGGTTTTACCGGTCTCATGATGCCAGACCCCAGGGTGATAGCGGCAGGATTCGGGTAAACCTCCTGTGATATGCCGATGCTCTCTAAGATAGCGTTCAGCCAATGTTCCTTGAATGGGTACGGTGCCTTTAAATATTTTCTGCGCCCGTTTGATTTTAGCTTGCTCATCGAGATCCAGTGCATATTTTTGATCTTTCCCACGTTCGAATAGTCCTTCAGAACGGAAGGCTAGCTCTGAATACACATTAAAGAGTTGCCTATCTTTAGCAAGCTGTCCTTGATCAACCCCACAGGCACGCAATGCGTATTGGAAAACATGCGGCCGTTTTTCCATAGCTTTCATGTGCTCGGCCAGCTCATCCTGCACATAAATGAAATCCACACTATATTTGCCTTGGGTGACCATTCTATTGAGCGCAGTAATATACGGATCACGTTTTTCAATATACTGTTTGGCCAGCTCTAACCGCTCTTGGTGTTTTTCAGCCTGCTCAGCAATTTTTTGACCTTTGCCTTGGAGAAAAAATTTCACTAAGTTATCGACGCCAGATTCTCTCAGCTTAAATGCCAAAGAATCACGCTCAGCCGAAAATGCTTCCGCTTTACGCTGTAACGCTGACGGAATTTTTTGTTTGTTCTTTTTCAGCTCTGCAATTTCGCTCCAAAGCTTACCCGATGCCCGATTTGCAGTATCGTATTTCCAAACAATCCTTAAATCCCCTTTCATACTGGAGAGAAGGTCATTGGCTAAATAATGGCGATTTCCATTCACTGAATCTTTAAATAAAACTTTCCAGTCCACGCCAAGACCAGAAACAACGCCTTTTAAGACGTCCTTATTCTGAAGAATCGTTTGTGCCAGGCGAGCCCTTTCCACATAATTTTTACCCTCTACGCAAAATTTTTGGTATTGCGTCACTAAATTGACTGCATTCGCATCCATCTTTTTATAGCCAGCTTCATTTTTTAGGCTTTCAAGGTCGAGATTAAAATACTGGTAGACCGCTTGATCAGGTTTGTAAATTTTCAGCAGCTCACGGGCCAGTTCAGATTTAGTACGCGCCAGAGACTTGGCCGATTCGCTGAAAAGACCATCCAAGCTTGCAAAATCCACTGGTGAGGGCTGGCCTTGTAAAACCTCTGACCAGGCTTTGCGTGACTCTGTTCGTGCAACAATGAATTCCTCGACTTGCTTGAAGAGCGCACGCTCAC
Source organism: Pseudomonadota bacterium (assembly GCA_021848625.1). Taxonomy (GTDB): domain Bacteria; phylum Pseudomonadota; class Gammaproteobacteria; order Francisellales; family CACEW01; genus JAJZUD01. The sequence goes on along the minus strand of JAJZUD010000013.1, from coordinate 14,188 downwards.
TATTGTTTGTTAATCCTTTATAGAAATTACGTGAATCAAATGCCTTCGCATCTTTGTGGATTTCGAACCACATGGTATTTTTTGCACCATACTCCTGGGCAAATTCGCGGAAGGCAGCCTTTTTATTTTGAATCATTTCAGAAGCAATCTGTCCGCGAAGCTCCAGATTATTTGCACTGGCCGCATCTACATAAGCACGCAATAGGAGTCGCATTTGATGATTAGCAGCTTGCTGCTCTAGGTTATACCATCGTTTGGTCGCTCTTCTGATTGAGTCCTCATTGGGTTTGTCCATGGAGCCAAAGCGTGGGCGGGCTAAACCAATCTCGTAAAAATCGAGGGCTTTATTATAGTCCTCAATGTGGCTAAAAACCTTGAATGCAATGGCATCGCGTTCTTTTACTATTTTTTTATAGTGCGGACTCTTATAAAAATCGGCATTTTTAGGAGAAAGCTTATCTGCTCCAGGTAATTTTTCAGCATTTTTGACAAATACTGCACCTGCTTCCTGTATTAATGCGAGATAGCGCTCTACTTCATGTAATCGTACCCGCTCCGCTGCTGTTAAAGATTTGCTAAATAAGCGTCGCTCATGAGTACGCGCTTGATTATAGAGCTGCGAAGTATCCACTTTGGCCTCTAACAATAAAGGATAAAAATCCTTGATGTTCGATGCCATTTGCATAGCAATCTTATCTCTCAATAACGCACGACCACTGCTGAAGTCTTGGGTATATTGAGCAACGATTTCTCTATTTTCATGCTTGCGCGCATGCGCTTTTAATTTATCCATATCAATGTTGGATACTTCAACAGCCTTTGCATAAGTCGGTAGATCAGTCAAAATTTCCTGAGCTAATTGATCTCTGTGTGTGAGATAGGCCAGCATGTTTTTATATTCTTCGCTTTGCCGAATAATCGCCATACGGGGATCTCTATAATCGGGCTTTTTAAGACCGATCTCAGCCAACTTATCCTGCACCCTCTCAAAGACAATGCCAATTTCACGATTGGCATCTGCATAAGCAGCAACTAGCCTGGCTTTTTCACGCATCTCTAAAGTCTTGCTGAATTCTGGATTGCTCGCCACTGTTTCTTTGACTTGATCCCAATGTCTACCATGCAGCTCATTATAGTGTCCGGTCACGCGGGCCTTCATTTCAGTTATTTTTTCTTTTAAATGTGTGAGTAAACGCTCGCCCAGATTCACGCTATCTAAACCACGACGTACTGCAAAGTGATAGGCAAAATCAAACAGTGAATCTTTAGCTGCATACCGCTTCACCTCTTTGGTCAGCGCCTCTTTATTTTCTAATTCAGTAAACACCTGACAGGTTTCACGGTGACGACTCATGCCCACGTATGCAAGGCACCGATCCCACCCCTTACTGATATAAAGGAACGATTTATCAACAGTCACCCCTTGGGTTTTATGTACCGTAGCGGCATAGCCATAGTCAAAATCTTTATATTTTAGAGTATCAATCTCAACTTTTTTAGCGGCATCTCCATCCAAAGTAGCATGAAGGATTTTGTGGCCGCCTTTCTCTTCAATAGAATCCACCACCGCAAAGCGTCCGTTTTTAACTCCTAGCTCTCGGTTATTTTTTAGGAAAAGGATTCGATCACCTGGCGCAAGTTCTATAGTACCCCGCTCAGTTTTGATTTTTTGAGAGTCATTCAGCTTGCCCGCAGTTACGCAGATTTGGCGAATTTTTAAATTGAGATCTTTCACATCCTCCCGTGTATAGCCAAGAACGATCATATCCTTAATGGATTTACCGCTAGAGTATGCTTCTCCCCACTCTTTGGCTAAGGCATCAAAAGCAGTCTCCTTCTTCTTCAAATAGTGAACACAGCCGTGTTGATCATACGCATTCAATGCATCTTCAATATTGCCCCGTGCAAATGCGCTGGTGGCGTCAGCCTGCCAGTCTTTTTGCCGGTAAACGGTTTTCAATTCTTTGGGCCCAGGCAGACGTTCAATAATGGCTCGAAATGCTGCGCCCGGACCAACCGGTTGGAGCTGGGCATGATCGCCTACTAAAATTAATTTGGCCTCCGCTTTTTTAACTGCATTAGTCACAAAAGCCATAGATACGCTATCGGTCATACCCGCTTCATCCATAACCACCACAGAGCGTTTTTTTAAAGCTAAATTCCCACTTTGAATTTGAAGCTTAAAGCTCTCAATAGTGGTGGCATTCATGCCGGCGTCTTTATCCAATCCGTCAGCCGCAATACCGGATAATGCAACTCCATGAACTTCAAAACCCATCTTTTCCCAGACGGCGTTTGCAGCACCTAAAGAAAAAGATTTACCCGTACCCGCACGACCTACAATGCATCCAATCTGGCGGTCTTCAAGTGCATAGCGTACTGCATCGGCTTGTTCACTCTCCAATTTCTTGCCGGTTTTCTCTTCGTATTCTTTGAGGTACTGCTCTATCTTTGCAGGAGCAATTTTAAAATGCTTTCCTTCCCGTAACTCATCCACACGGGTTTGAATCCCATTTTCAAGTTCAAACATTTTACGCGTTGTATATCGGTCGCGTCCGTCATCACCTGGGCCCAAGTATATCAGCTCTTTTGATACTTTCAATTCTGCCAATGCTTGAGTAAATACCTTCGCATCATCACTATGAAGGCTTTTCTCCAAAGACTTTGCAAGATCACGATCTGTAAAAACAGATTCATGATGTTCAACATCCCCCAAGATTTTTTTAATTTTATCGTCTGACAAAACCGTTGAGCGACTGACCTCCTCAAAATCAGGCACACTTGCGCGAGTATAGCGGCCAATTTCATCGACCACTTCACTGGCAGTGAATGACTCTTTCTCAAACATCATTTTATTGAAAATAATGTTTGGATTTTGTTTAATTCGAGCAAGATTCTCTTCCCTAATTTGCTCAGCCTGATAAAGTAAATCACTTTTCATTCCACGCCGATTCATATCATATGCAGCCCGGCCAATATGAAATGAAGGAATTAAATCAATGCCCATCTCCTCATAAGAGCGATGATCAATTCTGACATCATGACCCGCAAGCTTTAAATGAAAGTTTGCATACTCTGCCCAAGACATGCGAATGTTTTTTAAAAAAACTTTATCATTCCACGCTCGATTCTTTTCACCAAAACCGTTTTCTGCAACCGAGCGCATGGATGTGGAAATATGAAGATGTGGATTACCTTCGTCGTGATGAATGGAATAGTCAACGACCATCCCCCGCTTTGCCATTTGGTCTTCAACAAACTCTTGTGCGAGTTTAATTTGTTGCTCAGTGGTCAGTTCTTTTGGTAGTGCAACAATGAAGTCACGTGTTAATTGTGCATCAATTCGTGTTTCGCAATCCTCGTAATAATTCCAATATTTTTCCATTGCAGCAACTTCATCTGTCTGAAGCATTTCTTGATATCGGCGCAGCCACTCAGGAGAATTTTCAGGAATAGCAAAGCCGCTATGTATGACTTCTTCTTTGTTTGTGTAGTTATAAAGCTCATCTGTTTTTAAATCATGAAGTGCAATACCACGACGATAAGCAGCGGCGGCAATGGCGGATTTCCCTTGACTCCGCTTGCTCACTTTACACTGTAGATGATATATCGCCATTTGCAAAATCCAAATTGTTAAGCACCTACGTTGCCGCAAGCAACGTATAAGTGCGCATATTACCATAATGCTTCGCATTCTGTCAATCTGATTGCCATTCTCTTTCGTTCATGGCTGCCGCTCGATTGCTCGCGGAATGAATTAAAAATTTTGAAATATTTGACTAAAGCTACAGCTTCAAATAAAATAGATAGGCTGTCTTAAAAAATTATCTCAAGGAGAAACCATGTCTGAAAGTAAAAAAACTGAAGGTAAAGTACAGAAAAAACTTACTCACTCTGAAAAGATTGCGCTTGCTCTTCAAGAAGTAGAGAAGGCGAAAAACAAACTCGTTAAATTAACTGAAGCACGGATTCTTGAAATTGGGCATCTTGCAGAAAAATATGGAATCCTCGATCTCGAAAATGGAATTTTTGAAGAAGCTTTCAAAAAGATGAAAGCCGATCTTGGACAATAACTCTTAAATGTTAATTGAAGATTCCAGCAGAAAACTCATTCAGGCAAAGGGGGCTTTGATGAAAGCAGAGCGTGTACTCGGACGTGAAAGAACGCTTGTCAGAAAAGAAGATGCTCGCCATAAAATTGAGTTAGGTGGATTAGTAATTAAAGGTGGTCTTGATAAAGAATCAAAGGCCATCATTTTAGGAGCAATCATTGCAGCTAAAAAAGAAATAATGAGGGAGCCTGCTTATCGTGAAGTTTTAAAATCACTAGGTGAAGCTTCTTTTATAGGATTTTCAAATGGTCTCAATTAAAAAGCAAAATTGGTTTTGCTTTTCCGATAATATCTGTTTTTGGGATTCCGCCAAAATAACGAGAGTCCCAAGAATAAGTTTTGTCATGCTCCCCATAAACCCAATACAAATTTGTAATACCGTAATCCCCATCTTTAATTTTAGAAATCAAATTACCTTTGCGATCATCTGTAAATCTCGGCGCCAAAAAAGTAATGCCATTAACAATGATTTGATTATTCTGCACAGCAACTCTATCACCAGGAACAGCAATAACTTCTTTGATCAAAGGCGAAGATCCATTTTTACAGTTGCCATGGGTAATATAGCCTCTCTCAATGCCTATCTCTGCAAATTGATCTGGAAGGCATACAGAAACAAAATCTCCAGCCACAATATTATTGCCATCTTGAATTTTATAAATTCCAATAGGCATCGAATCAGTTTTGTTAAACTCAAGATGAAAAATTTTAAAGCAGGCAAGTAACATGAGTGCTAATACTACTAAAACAATGAGTCCGTATAATGGAGCTTTATTAAAAGTCAGTTTTATTCCCATACTTTTTGCGATTCCATTTGCACTTGCCTATTATTTTACCGCGTCTTTAGCTTTATTGGTAGCATTTCCTTTTTTTTGGTTAGTTTGGCGAACAAGAACTCAATCGTTTATTTTTGTGTTCGCTTATTATCTCTTACTCAACTGGGAAGAGTTTTTTGATTCATTAAAATTTTTTCCAAACAAAGGGATTTATTTTTCATTTTTTATTTTTGTTGCCCATGCGCTCTTCATGTCAGTATGGTGGGTCTTGCTTTATTCACCCAAGAAAACAAGTTTGAATTTAATATTACGAACCCTTCTTATTAATGTCATTTTGACTCTTCCCCCACTTGGATTTTTTGTTTGGCTTCAACCATTAACTTGTGCTGGCGCCCTATTTCCAGGTCTAGGCTTTACTGGATTATTTTTGTCTATTATTCTTATGTGTTGTCTTACCTCTTGCATAGCTAAAATGACTCGCATCAGAATTATATTGGTGTTTTTATTAGCCGTGGCCGCCATTATTACAAATCTTTCCTACCGCTTTCCTCCTATTCCTGCCGGATGGACTGCAATTAATACAAACCTTGGAAACGCTCCAAGTAACGTATTTAAAACTGCAATGCGTGAATTTACGCTAGTAAATCTTGCCCAAAATGCTTTGGATGCGGGAGACAAAGTGATTTTATTTCCTGAAAATATTGCACTCGATTGGCTTGCAGGAACTCAAGATCAGTGGGGTTCAGTCCTACAAAGTGCGAAAAATAAGGGGGCGAATATAATTTTAGGAGCCCAGATCGATTGGTCAGATGGCTCATATGAGAACACTCTTATTATGTTTGGCAGCGAGGGCTATGAGATTCACCCTGCTCGTCAACCCATGCCCTTAGGTCTCTGGCGCCCTTGGTCGAGAGAAACCTATCATGCTCACTGGTTTAATAGCGGTAAAATTAAGGTCGATCACCAGATTGCAGCCTATCTTATTTGTTATGAGCAAATGATCCCTTGGCCCATTCTTTCAAGTTTTTTAAACGGCCCTAAACCTACAATAGTTATTTCAAGCGCTAACCAATGGTTTTCTGGCGCTTCTGGATATAGAAAGCAACATAACGCAATGTTAGCCAATGTGCGACTTTTTGGCGTACCGAGCCTTACTGCTGTTAACCGTTAGCCGTAGGTGCGGGCATTTCTTTTTTCCCAAATACAGTCCGTACAATACATAAAACCCCAAGGGCGAAAATGACCTCTGATTCCCATGGCCTAATAAAATTAATAAGCACATGTGTGCTAAGGAAATAGAATGATATGCCTATTAAAGTGACTACTATTGGCGTCAATGCATCGTTTTGTGATTCTTGCCATATCCCATATAGTGAGCCTAAAATTAATCCAGCGCCAATAGCATAGCTTAAAATAAACCCTATATGATAATGGATTAAAAGCTTACCGAGAGTAATACCGATGAGCGCCACACCAAGAATAACAATTGTCTTAGCTGGATCCATGTACTGCCCAAAACGGTTTTTTATAAACATGCTGCACCTCTCTGCCTGTTATTCAATTTGATTTTATACAAAACACTCCTAATTTGTCCAATTCAGATTATTCACAACGCAAAGACAAGGCGGATTTTTATCCGCCTCATTTCCTTTATTTCCTACCATTTAAAAAATCATCAATAATGTTACTCATCATATCAAAGTAAACCCCATCAACATTTTTGACTAATTTGGAATTGGATTTTTGAAAAAAGGAAATGATGTATAAATCACGTCCATAATCGTATTTAATTTCGACAACATACCAACGGCGAACGCCTTTGGCAATAAACCGTAAATAATCGGGACCTTTAAAAAATCCCTCTATGCACCAGAACAACATGCGATCTTTTGCTAAGAATTTTAATTGGGCTAGGATTTCATTGGCTACATTTGACATTTTATTCTCCGTTTGTGCTCTCGCTGAGAGCGGTTTTTTGTAACCTCTTATTAGGCTACAAGTCCATAATATCAAGGCTTATACAAGATGTCAACTCTTTTTTTATACGTTTTTGCAATTTAAGATAAAATACTGACTTTTCATAATTCTATGTATTTAAATTAAGCACCCCCAAAACCTCAGAGGCATTGTCTTGTCGATCTGGATTTGATTTTGACCAAATTGCCATGATGGTTTCATTGTCGAGTCCAAGATCTAAAACATTGATACCGCTTTTGCTCATTACCTCCAAGGCCACTGCACAAACCCAGTTGCTTGGCTCATGATGACCTGCTGCATACCCTTCTATACTCTTACGCAAAACGCTGTGCTTTACTTTTCCGTAATGCTTAGCGGCAATTTCATTAAACTGCTTGTAGAAGTCTTTCACACCCAATAGCTCTGCGCAAATTCGTGCCTCTGGCTTAAGCGCTGATTTCTTTTTATCGTCTTCAACTTTAAACAATTCCTTGTATTGCAAGATTTGATCTATATCGGTCTCCTTATCCAGGCGCTTTAAATACAGAGCTAGCCGCTCTGTGTCTCGATATAATGCGCGCAGCATTTTTGAAAATGGCTTAAACTCCAGTCCTTTTTTAGCTGCTTTGACTGCAATATCATTCACCGCCTCTGCAAAACCTGGGGCTAGGTATAGAGGGAACTTTTCTAAACTTGCATACTCGCATTTGAACATTTCATCATTTGTAAGAATTTGATCAGTGATCATGTCTACAGCAAATCTTTTGCTATTGGGTGGGCGATTTACAGCCCTGGCGGTATGATCATCAATAACCGTGAAAAGCTTACCTTTGTCTGAAGAAATTTCTACCTTTGGATCGTGTTTTAACCTCTTTTTAATTGAAACTTTGATGTTCATTCCACTGCTCCTCTTTAAAGAATCATCTTCTGTGGCTTTAAAATTTGCGATTGTAGCTTGCTGCTATACAGATAGACAAAAAACTCTAAATCACTTTGGGCAATCAGACTGCCATTGCCCTCTTCAAACTCCAGCGTTCGAGCAGAAATAGGCGGAATATTAACTATTAATGGAAACTCACTACCATTGCATTCGAGCTTAGCATTTACAAATGTCAGGGGAAACATTGGAGGTAATGCTCTAACATAATGCCCTTTGCCTTGCTGCACTAGCGTTTTAATTACACAGTTTTTTACATTAATTCCAAAATCTTCACCCGCAGCATATTGGATATTTTTTAATATAAGTGGGGAGCCAAATACTTCATTTTTTAAAATGACAATTTTGAAAATCCCTACTCCATAATGCTTTAGCTGCGCATCTGGGCTTTTTGCGTCCAAAAATACGCTAGAGCCATTGTCATTTATGGTGAGAATATCTTGATCTGAATGCATAAAGGCATAGTATGAGGGGATCATAAAGATGATCACTATAACCACCATTAATATACTAACCCAATGCTTTTTTAGTTTAACCATTTCCGCCTCCCCTGGTTAATATTCTTTTGATCATTTGTTCAAAATTTGACGAATCAGCGTACTCAATAAAGCCAATTCCTCTTTTTGGAAATACCGAAACTTTATAATGCGTCTTTTCTATTGTGATTCCCATAGTCACGGCACCTTTGATTATGCATATCCCGTTTTTTATAACGCTGTACTTTAGTCCTTTAATCTTTGCTAACGTCAGTCTTTCGTAAATATGACCGGCTTTTATCTTGGATAACTCAAAAGTCATTGCATCTACTATGTGCATATTCTGTCTCCCGTTGTGCTCTCGCTGAGAGCGGCTTTGTAACCTATTATTAAGCTACATCATCAGAATATCAATACATACAGATATTGTCAACTCTTTTTTTATACGTTTAAATATTGCTTGACAAAGGCGTTATACGGTATAATAATATACGGTATATCAACATACAGCATAGGGGCAAAAAATGGATTACTTCCCAATAAACATAGCTCAAGGCAAGGCTTTTTGTAATCGTGTTGAGGAGCGTCATTTGCTTAAAAAGCTTATTATGAAAGGGCGACATACTGTTATTATTGCCCCGAGGCGTTATGGAAAAACTAGCCTGATCAATCAGACATTACATGAATTGGACTATCCGTTTGTCATCATGGAATTAACCATGGCCGTGACCTTGAAGGACGTGGAGCAAATTGTCATAAAAAGTGTTGGCGCCCTACTCTACTCTATTTTGCCTACTGCCACTAAGGCCAAGCAAAAAATTTTAAATCTTTTTAAATGGCTGAACCCTGAAGTAGTATTAAGTGCAAAAGGTCAAAAGATTATTTTTCACCCTGACTGGAGCAAGCTTGGCCAGGTCAGCAATATTGCTGAAATTCTTAAAAAACTAGATGAAGCTGCCGCTATAGTTAATAAACGTGTAGTCATTGTAATGGATGAGTTTCAACAATTAAGTGAAATTGGAGACCCGGATGTAAAAACCAGTGAGTACGCCATTGAGGCTGGCATTAGAAATGCAATGCAATATTGCCAAAATACGAGCTATATATTTTCAGGAAGTCATCGGCAGATGTTGTTAAGCATGTTTAATGGGAAAAGCCGCCCTTTTTATAATTCATGCGAAATTATGACGATTGATAGAATCGACCAGAAAGATTATCAAAAGTTTATTCAAGATGCTGCAATCCAACAATGGAAAAAACCTATTCCTGACGAAGTTCTCCAGAAAATTTTTGAACTAACCGAATTACACCCCAATTATATCAATCGCTTATGTGGTTATTTTTGGTTATTAGAGGAGTTCCCCACTCTAGATAAAATAACTCAATATTGGGACCAAATAGTTCAATCCAAAAAAAGTGAATTTACAGAAGATGTCTTAAGCTTAAGCAGAAATCAAAAAAAACTGCTTTCACACATAGTGGAAAATTTAGTCACACAGCCTGGCAGCGCCAAAGTCACTACAGCATTGGGGCTATCCGAAGCAAGTACCCGTCTGGCCATGAAAGTATTACTTGAAAAAGACTTTATTTATCAAACAAAAGAAGGCGTTTATCGTATTCTAGACCCCGCTATGCGTGACATGCTTAAGCAACTTATATAGGATATGCCGCATGTTAATATACGGCATGTTAATATACAGTATGTGCTCTTTATTTTCTAACGATTGGCCTTAAATTCATCTGCACAGTCAAAAAATAAAAGCTCACTATTTGAGCATTTATTAACAACCTGCCTGTCGCATCAAATTATGTTCTTTTATGTTGCATACTTTTACACAACGTAATTTTACATAATTATGGGATTTTCTGCGTTGCATATAGAATTCTTGAGCCTGGAATTAAGGGATAGCGATTCTTGCTCAGCCATTTTTTTAACTCCTGATAAGTGATATTCACAATCACTGCCCTGATAGCAAGATTTTTAAGGTGGGCCAATAAGCGCTGACAAAACGTGTTATAGAGTGCCAAAAACTGAAACATCTGACTCGTCGTCTCATCGCAAGCATGATAGTCTGAAGCCTTTTCATAACCTGGAATACCCACCACGTCTGAACAATCAACTGAATCTCTGCAATAATCACCCCACTTCCCCAACATCATATCTATTTTGGCATCAAATAATGAAAATTGTTCGACAGTGTGAGTTGGAAGCCCTTGTTGCTGCCAGGTATCAAGCTGCGAAGGAGAAACTGCAAAGATTTCTAACGCATCCTCACGCGATAGATTTAATGCCTGAAGCCTCTGATCCAACGAAAGCCCACTTGTCATGCTTTGCCAAAAGGCAAGATCACCTGGATAAGGCCACGCCTCCCACTCCTGCAATGCTTTCCACTCTTTAGTGCTCAAATTATCTATATCAACAAGCATCAAATCTCCATCCACAATTTCTTTCAGAAAATCTAACAATTCCCCGAGATCGTCGCATGCGGAAAACTCATCATCCAGAATATTATCCTGGATATAATGGACAAGATCAGATTCTTCTCTGAAATAGTGCCATATCCTCTGTTTATCTAGAGTAAAGGTGAAAATTAGTCCAGGAAAATGAGTTTTAAAATCTTGTAAGGTCAACGCCACACGCTCCTGCTTTTAGCTCAAATAAATCAACCAAGGCATCAGGCTGTTGGATCAATCTAATTTTTTGCTCTCTGCTTAGCTTTTTGATATACGCCTCTACTTGCATGGCTACACTTTTACTTTCACCAGTACACCAAGCCTGTACCATTTCAATTGGCTTAAAGCTCCGAGTATATTTTGCACCCTGTCCAGCCAAATGCAAAACGTATCTTTGCTGCAAATTGCTGGTGTAGCCAGTATAAAGCCTATCTCCTTTGCATCGTAAAACATACACCCAATAGCCCATCGCCTTTTGATAATTCATTTGCCACAAATGAAATAGTATAGGATTAGGTAAATTTTGTCTGCAAAAATAATGTGTACGTAGTCTGCCTACTTTATCACCCGCGGTGACTTGTATCACCCGAACAGTGAAAAGATGTTTTTTCACAATTCAAAGAATTTGTCCGACCAGCGGGACTTTTCTATGTCCCCAACAAGGTTATCCACAAAATCTGTGGATAACCTTGTGCAAAGCATCTGCTCTCACTATAATGGCCCCTATGAAATCAACGAAAATCACTTTAGCTCATATAATGCCACAACAGGTCAAAGGTTTGACCGAAAATGCCATTGCCCCCACAGTACCCAAGACCGCCCCACAAAACGACAAAAAAATTTCGCGCGAAGCCAGAGAAAAAAGACTGCTTCAGTTAAAATCATTGAGAAAAATTTTACACGAAAAATTTCCCATTATCTTTGATTATAATGAACCATTACCTTTGTCAGTAGGCATTCATAAAGAAATAAAATTGGTTTTTCCAGAGTTTAGTCAGGCTGTCATCAGACAGTTTTTAAAGCGTTGGGTTAACGACGTACGGTATCTCAGCGCCATAATTACAGTACCAACTAGACATAAATTAAATGGCGAAATTAGTTCGGTTATTTCAGAGAACGAGAAAGAGTACTCCGCCAAAAAGCTCTAGTATATTACCTTAGAACGCGAGCTATAATCGTAACAAACACCTTAACACCCTTAAAATGAACCAACCCTTGAAAATAACATTCGAGCCTCTGAAAAATATTTTCAATCAACACTTGACATTAAAACTGCATATGTGTTAAAAATATGTCAACTACATGTTTTGGGGTCAAAAATGAATGCGAACTACTGGACAGCTAATAACATTTCTAACTATTTTGATATCACCAGGCAGGGGGTACATTCTGCTGAAGAACGTGGTGATATCCCTAAGGCAATTCGTATAAATAGAGGAAAAGTAAGCGTTAGAAACTGGGGCATTGAAGCTATACCAGCAATTGGCGAGCAATTTGGATTTTTAAAAAAACCTAAGAAACAAGTCATTTTTGCTGTCTATACATGTAAAGGGGGGGTCTTAAAAACCTCTATTTCCTTTAATTTAGCTAGGACTCTGGCGCTTAACGGTATTAAGACTTTAATTGTTGGACTAGAAGGAAATCAATACTCCATCACTGGGCTCTGCTTACCTCAACAAGAAGATGAGGCCCTGATGGAGCTCGAAAACATGCCAAGCCTATATCATTATTTTTATGAAGAGGCCCCATTAAAAGACATTATAAAAAAGACAGAGCTTCCCACATTAGATATAATCCCAGAAACTGCAGAATTGAATTCATTTGGTAGAAAGTTACTTTATGAACGAAATAGGGAATTTTTGTTTAAGACCAAATTAATTCCTCATCTGTCAGAATACGATGTTATTATCTTTGATAATGGTGCAAATCTTAATCTCATTGCTGAAAACTCTTTAACCTGTGCAGATGTGCTAATTAGTCCATTAGGATGTGAATCTTTGGCTTTCAAAGCCGTTAAAACAAATTTTCATGAAATATTTAAATTCAAAGAAGCCTTGGGTGTAGAATGGAAAGACCTGATTGTTATTCCAACTTTGCTGGCTAATACTGCAATCAGTCAAAAATTCTATGCGAGTTATGTCAATAGTTATCCAGAATATGTTACCAAAATTCCTATTAAACAATTCAACGCCATTAGTGAAGAGGCAATGCTCATGAAAAAAAGCGTACTTGAGTATAAGCAAAATTCTGAATTAGCAGAAGAGTATAAATTAATTATTCAAGAGATTTGGGAACGCGCCAATAAAGAGGATATTTAATATGTCAAAGGCAAAAGCACTAGATCTCATTGAAAAGACATCACTTCCTAAACCCAAAGAATATTCTAAATTTAGCTCTTTTGATGATGCAGACAGAATATTATCAAAAAACGAATCTAGTGGCTTAGAATTGCCACCAGGTGAACGTGTTATTGAAATTGACCCATCTGAAATAAAAATTTGGGATTTGAAAGATCAGCGTATAGAAACAGCGGCTTCCAAAAAAAAGCAAGAGGATTTAATTGATCGGATTAAGCTACACGGACAGCTAACGGCTTGTTTCGTTAAACCCGTTAATGATCCAAAATTTAAATATGAATTAATTGCAGGAAGAAGGCGATTTCTAGCAGCTCAAGCTTTAGGGATAAAGTTAAAGGCTATCATTAAAGATGTAAGCGATAATGATGCGCTAATCATCCAACATGAAGAAAACAAACGCGATGATCCTACAGATTATGAGCGCGGGCTTTTTTATCAAAGACTGCTAGATAATGGCACTTTTTCAAGTCAAGCAGAAATAGCAAGATTTTACCAAGAGGATCGGCAAGATATTTCCAAGGTTTTATCATATTTTAAAATGCCACAAGAACTACAGCAGGCTATTGATAATTTTGATAACGTTACATCTACCACAGCTGAGGCTCTTGCTTCAATTGCATCGAAAAGCCAGGAACACCTAAAAGCCCTTATTTCCTTAGCTGATATAATCAGTCAGGGGAAAGGGCATTCTACAATAAGAAAACTTGTAGAGAATATAATAAATGGAAAAACAAAAAGAGAGAGCTTTGTACCAAAGAAAGTAATTAATGCGGGAAGACATCTTCTTACATGGAAGATGGATCAAAATGATAATATCTGTATTGCGTTTCCCTCAAGCATATCTGATATTTTACCGCAACAAACATTAGAAAGCACTATAGTTGATTTGATAAATAACATAATTAACCAAACTCATTTGTCCCCCGGGGGACAAAAAAGTACTATAGACCCAAATGGAGGCCAATCATAAAATGAATTCAATAAATACTAAATTGTCCCCCAGGGGACAATTTCACATCAGGACTTACACAAGGAGCCTTAAAATGGGAAAGACAATGACGTAAAAGAAATTTGAGTTGGGACAAATAAAAAACCCCAGTTGAAGATGGGGTTTTTCTGA
>JAJZUD010000012.1 GCA_021848625.1 Pseudomonadota bacterium | reverse complement strand
GTACAATGGTACAAGACCGCATTGGGGTATCAATTTGCTCTCCCCAATTCAGTTCTTAGTCAATAATTACAACAAGTGCAATATGTTATGGCCTCATACAAGATATTGCATTTAATAAAAAGTGGGTTATAATGACGAGGGAAACTCGCTATACATCGTTTAATGAAAGGAGAAAGGAATGAAAATGAAACACCGCCTCAGCTTGATCAGTTTGGCTTGTCTAGCTAGTGTGCAACTCGCTCATGCAGCGCCACGTTACGATCAAACAGGCAGTTTTTATGTCCCTGTGAGCATCGGTCAATATTTTCCTGCTTCTAGCTTGAATGAACGAAGCAGCATTACGGCGGGTATTGGAATTGGTTACAACATCAATAATTACTTTGCAGTACAAACAAACATTTTCGGTTTTGCACCCACTAACAGAACGACAAATAACTATGTCACCGGTTACAACTGGGATTTAGAAGGGCGCCTCAACTTGGCTAATCCTTCTCCTTTTATGCCCTATGTGGTTTTAGGCGCAGGTGCACTGAAGAACGTAAACAGTCAGGTTGCTTTGGATTATGGAGTCGGTGTGGACTATTTAGTCAGTCAGCATGTGAGTTTCGGTGTGAGCTGGCGCCAGGCTTATCAATTTGTGGGCTCTGAGGCCAATAATTTTGCTTTAGCAAACGTGACTTGGTCTTTCGGTCAGCCCGCCCCTGTTGCTGCTGCACCAGTTGTTACAAGTACAGTAGTGGTAGTCGCGCCCACGATGGCACAAAGACAGCAAGTCATGCTGCAGCGTGCACAAGTGGCTTTGAAACCTATTCTGCCTAATGGTGTCTACATGTGTAAAGGCAATATTGCCGGTAACGAAGCAGGATGCGTCACATTTGCAGGTAACGTGATGACCATGCATTTAAACATTCGTTTCATGCAAAATAAATCCATGATTCAAAATCAATACAATACGCCGATCCAAAGTTTGGGCAGCTTCATGCACGCGTACCCCAATACCAAAGTGACTTTATATGGCTTTGCAAGTAGTGAAGGGCCTCAAGGGTTCAACCAAAAACTATCCTTGCAGCGTGCGACTCAGGTGAAGAGCTATTTGGTGAAAACAAGCGGTATCAGTGCGTCTAGAATCCAAGTGGTGGGTATGGGAACCAAAGACCCTATCGCGAGCAATAAAACTGCAATGGGCCGTTCTTTGAACCGCCGTGTTGAAGCTGAAGTGCCTGTTCCAGCACAATTAGTTGGTCAGTAAATTTAGTTTGACTGGAAAAGGCCGTGGGGTTCGCCTCACGGTCTTTTTTATTGGGAGTTTGAAAAATTAAAAAAAAATTAAAACATTATATGGCCAAAGCCATCCATGATTTCATTCTGATCGAAAAAGGCGATCGCGTCATGGCCTGTCTTTCAGGCGGTAAAGACTCTTTTACCATGGTCTCGATTTTAGCTGAATTGCGGGTAGAGTCAAACTATCTCTTTGATTTGTTTGTGTTTACTTTGGATCAAGCTCAACCTGGTTGGGATGACTCTAAGCTGCGGCAATGGCTAGATGAAAATCATCTGCCCTATGAAATTTTGCATCGGGATACCTACTCTATCGTTAAAGAAAAAGTACCTGAGGGGCAGACCTATTGTTCTTTGTGTTCGCGCTTGCGTCGCGGCAATATTTATCGCTATGCAGAAGACCATGGCTACAACAAAGTGGCATTGGGGCATCATCGTGATGATTTGATCACGAGTTTGCTGATGTCTATTTTGTATAATGGCCAAATTAAGTCCATGCCGCCCAAGCTGTTGTCAGATAACAAAAAGCATATTGTGATTCGCCCGCTTGCCTATTGCCAAGAGGCTGATATTATTGAATATGCCAAAGAGCAGGCTTTCCCTATTATCCCTTGCAATCTCTGTGGTTCGCAGGAAAATTTGGTGCGCAAGAAGGTGAAAAAATTGATTGAGACTTTAGCGCAAGAAAACCCTAAAATCCCGAGTAATATTCTGCATGCCATGCAAAGTATTGAGCCCTCGCACTTGATGGACAAAACCTGGTTTGATTTTAAGGCGTTGAAGAGCAATCCTAAAGAATCACTCCCCCTCCTAGGCATTCCTGATTTTGATACAATACAATCGATTGTCCAGGAGTAACCGCTCGCTGTGGACTCTCAAATTGTACGCTGATTTGGTCTTCTGCAGTGAAGGTGACCTGACAGGCTTGTTCATGTTGGCGATAGCGAATTTTAGCAGTACATGAAAATTCTGCCGCAGGGGGATGGCCTCCCGTCCAATGAAGTTGGCTGGCCTGCAGCGTTGAGCGAAACAATAAGGGGTGGTCTTGTCCTTGCACGACAATAAGTTCGTTGGTGGCAAGGTTTTTAGCGGCGACGTACCAGGCTTGTTCTGTGCCATTTTTTTGCCCGCCGATGCCAATGCCCTGACGTTGGCCAATGGTATAATACATGAGGCCTGTATGTTCGCCTAGCAATTGGCCTGCTTCATTTACAATCTTGCCTGGTTGCGCGGGGAGATAACGCTGGAGAAAGTCTTTAAACTTGCGCTCGCCAATAAAGCAAATGCCGGTGCTGTCTTTCTTTGTGGCATTTTCAAAACCTTGTTTTGCGGCAATCGCTCGCACTTCGGACTTTTGCAATTCAGCGAGGGGAAAAATCGCTTGAGAGAGTTGGTCTTGCTGCAGAGTGTATAAAAAATAGGTTTGATCCTTGTTGTGATCGGCTGCCTTCATGAGGTGAAATTGACTGTCTTTTTCTACGCAGCCGGCATAATGCCCTGTGGCGATTTTATCTGCCCCTAGGCTTTGGGCATATTTTAAAAAAGCTTTAAATTTAATTTCTTTGTTGCAGAGAATATCAGGGTTAGGTGTGCGTCCAGCCTGATATTCAGCCAAAAAATATTCAAAAACAAAGTCCCAATATTCGCTAGCAAAATTCACCGCATGGAACGGGATATCCAATTTGGCGCAAATGGCTTCGGCATCCGCACGATCTTGGGCAGCAGAGCAAAATTCGCCAGTATCGTCTTCTTCCCAATTTTTCATGAAAATGCCGATGAGCGGAAAGCCTTGCTCCTTAAGTAAATAAGCACTGACAGAGGAATCAACCCCCCCCGATAGACCCACTGCGATTTTGATGATGAAATATCCAATCTAATTTTTGCCTATCTTAACAAGGGGCAGAAGTTTTGTCAAAAAACATTGAAATAGACCAGTAAAAAATATATTATGTGTAATTGTAGATTGGGTAGACCCTTGATCCCTTTGCCTGTTATCATAAACATTACAATATTGTTTGCATGAGGAGTTTGTGTGCAGTCGATTATCATCTTAGATTTTGGTTCGCAATACACTGAGCTAATCGCCCGTCGCGTGCGGGAATTACAGGTTTATTGTGAGGTTTGGCCTTTTGATGTCAGCCCGGAGCACATTGCGCGGGCCAAGCCTGCTGGTGTAATTTTATCGGGGAGCTATGCCTCGGTTTATGACAATCAAGACATTCGCATTGCTGAAGCCGTTTTCAAATTAGGTGTGCCAGTTTTAGGTATTTGTTATGGCATGCAAAGCATGGCTGAGCAATCGGGTGGAAAAGTGGCGGCCTGTAGCGAAAAGGAATTTGGCCTGGCGCATTTTAAGTTAGAAGCCTTAGACCCGCTTTTTTCAGATTGGCCCGTGGTGAGCCGTGTCTGGATGAGTCATGGGGATCAGGTAAAAGTGTTGCCGCCGCAATTTAAAATTTTAGGTTCATCTGAAAATACACCCATTGCCGCGATGCGTCATGAATCAGCACCTTGGTATGGAGTGCAATTTCACCCGGAGGTGACCCATAGTGAATTTGGCCTCGTATTACTCAAGAATTTTGTGTTGGAGATTTGCCGGGCCCCGAAAAATTGGTCTCCTGAGCAGGTTTTGCAGGACTTAGAGCAGCAAATTTTGCAAACCGTTCAGCCGCAGGAAAAGGTTTTGTTGGGATTGTCAGGAGGCGTGGACTCTCTGGTTTTGGCAGTATTGCTGCAACGTATTTTAAAAGAGCGTTTGATCTGTGTGTTTATTGATACAGGCTTGTTGCGCCATGAGGAAGCACTGCGCTTAAAACAAGTGTTTGCTGATTTGAATCTGGATGTAACCATGGTTAATGCGGCGGCAGTGTTTTATAAAAATCTAAAAGGCCAGGTGGATCCTGAAGTGAAGCGTAAAACCATTGGCCGTGTTTTTATTGAAGAATTTGCTCGGGTTGCCAATACTTTAAAAGACGTAGTTTATCTCGCGCAGGGGACCATTTATTCCGACGTGATTGAATCAGCTAAAACGCATACTGGCAAGGGTAAGGTGATTAAATCGCATCACAATGTCGGCGGCTTGCCTGAGGCTTTGCCTTTTAAATTATTGGAGCCGTTTCGTACTCTGTTTAAAGATGAGGTGAGGCAAGTCGGGCGGCTTTTAAATATTCCAGAGGACTTGATCATGCGTCATCCCTTCCCTGGTCCCGGTTTAGGAGTGCGCATTTTGGGCGAAGTTAAACCCGAATTTGTCAAAATTTTGCAACAAGCCGATCATTTATTTTTGCAGGTGTTAAAGAAAACAGGATGGTATGCAAAATGTAGTCAGGCCTTTGCGGTCTTTTTGCCTGTACAATCGGTGGGGGTGATGGGCGATGGCCGACGTTATGATTATGTCATCAGTTTGCGTGCAGTGGAGACGGTTGATTTTATGACGGCCACGCCGGTGCGCATCCCCTTTGAGATTCTCGAGGAAGTAGCGACACGGATTGTCAATGAAGTGCCGCACGTTTCGCGCGTGGTGTATGATATCACCGGCAAGCCGCCTGCAACCATCGAATGGGAGTAGTCAATCGTGCAGATGATGCAAGCAGCATTGCTTGAGGCCCAAAAGGCGTATGCATGGGGTGAGGTTCCAGTGGGTGCTGTTTTGGTCCATCAAGGCGAAATTATTGCTCGTGGTCGCAATCGCATGATTGAAATGCGCGATCCAACGGCACATGCAGAAATTTTGGCCTTGCGAGAGGCCGGCGCTGTTTTGCAAAATTATCGCCTCTTGGACACAACTTTGTATGTGACCTTAGAGCCTTGCTTAATGTGCTTTAGTGCACTGGTGCATGCGCGCATTGGGCGTCTTGTTTATGCAGCAGCTGATCCTAAAACCGGGGTATGTGGTTCTGCTTTTCAAGCCCAAGATTTGCGATTTTATAACCACCAATTTGAGATTGAATCAGGTATAATGGCTGAGGAATCAAGTCAATTATTAAAACAATTTTTTCAAGAGAAACGTCATGGAAGCTGAAATTACTTTTACTGATAACGCCGCCAGCAAGGTCAAGAATTTGATTTTGGATGAAGGGAACCCCCATCTAAAACTCCGCGTCTATATCACTGGGGGTGGGTGTTCTGGCTATCAATATGGCTTTACTTTTGATGAGACACAAGCCGAAGATGATTGGGAAGTTTGCAATCAAGGGGTGAGTTTATTGATCGATGCAGCAAGCTATACATTATTGCAAGGGGCAACGATTGATTATAAAAGCGATCTCAATGGGGAGCAATTTATTATTCGCAATCCCAACGCGAAAACCACCTGCGGCTGTGGGTCTTCTTTTTCTGCATAGGAGGGGTGAAAAATGCCGCGTGGTCGATTAGAGACGCTTGAAAATACTATGTTGGCCTGCACGATACTGTCTGGGATTGCTTTTGCAGTCCAATTTGCAGTCGCTCAATCCAGAGGGAGGGCTGTCAGCCCACCTATGGCTCTGGGTGTCGCCAATGCAGGTTTTTTGTTGTTGGCTATGGCAAATTGTTCTGCAACGTTGCGATTGCCCCATTATCCAACCAGACTGAAGCTTGCCTCTTGTTTGCCGCCACTCTTAGTTCTGCTTAATTTAACTTTTTCAGTCTTAAGTCAAGACGCCTCTGTGGTGACTTTACAACTTGTGCCAGCGGCCATTGCATTTTATCTTTTGATGGGCAGGGCTGCTGCAGCCCCTCCACGCCCACCTGTAGTCGCAACGGGGGCCGCAGCAGTGCCTCGGAGTGCATCCACATGGCTTGCATTTGGGCGTCAGGCTACAGCGAGTGCTAAATTAAAAAGGACGAACGTCGTCAGAGTAGGAGCTGCCTTGAATCCTATTCAGGAAGAGCTGAAGGCAGAAGTCCAGGATAATGCTAGCTTTGACTCTGAGCTTGATGCTGCGGTGTGACCGGTAAATAAAGGGGGCCAGTCTGGCCGCAACCGCAGATCAAAATGCTTAAAAAAATCAATCCAAAACATTTTAAGCGCATTATTTCACCACTTGATAGTACACTTCGTTTGGACCGACTAAGCCTAATTCTAGGCGGGCGCGTGCCGCAATTTCGGTATTGCCATTTTTTAAAGCAGCAATTTTATTGATCAGCTCATCATTGGCGGCACGCAGGCGCTGATTATCTTGAATCACTTTATATTGCGAATAATAAGTATAAAGCAGGCTCTCCACACTGCCGGTGCCAATCCATAACGGAATTTGGAGTAACACCAGCACCGCAATCAGAATATTCATAAACTGCTTGCGTTTTAAGAGTGGGGCGGGTTCGCTCATCGTTTAAATGCCTCTTTTCCTGCAAAACATGCATCTTTGCCTAGGAGTTTTTCAATCAAAATCAAGCGATTATATTTAGCGACGCGATCGGTTCGAGATAGCGAGCCCGTCTTGATTTGCCCGGCATGAGTCGATACAGATAAGTCCGCAATGGTCGTGTCCTCGGTTTCGCCCGATCGGTGGGAAATAACAGTGGTGTAGTGGGCGCGATGAGCCATGTGGATGGTTTCCAAGGTCTCGGTTAAGGTGCCAATTTGATTGAGTTTAATCAAAATGGAATTGCCTACTTGCTCTTCAATTCCCTTTTTGAAAATTTTCGGGTTGGTGACAAAAATATCATCGCCGACAATTTGGATCTGCGAGGCGAGTTGTTGAGTCATTTTTTTCCAGCCTGCCCAGTCGCCTTCAGCCAGGCCATCTTCAATGCTGATGATGGGGAATTTTTTCACCCAATCCGCATAAAAAGCAATCATTTCATCGCTGCTGCGTGCTTTGCCTTCGAAGTGATAGAGGTGATCTTTATAAAATTCAGAACTGGCTGAGTCCAAAGCCAGTGCAACATCATGGCCTGCGCTGTAACCAGCCTGGTGAATGGCCTCGAGGATGGTTTCAATGGCTTCGCTATGTGAGCGGAGATTAGGAGCAAAGCCGCCTTCATCGCCCACGTTGGTGTTCAAACCTTTTTTATGCAAAATGGTTTTTAAAGTATGAAATACTTCTGCACCCATACGTACGGCATCAGCCAGGCTTTTCGCGCCATAGGGGATGATCATAAATTCTTGAAAGTCCAAAGAATTATCTGCATGTGCGCCTCCATTGATAATATTCATCATGGGGACGGGAAGACTCATCTTGCCATCTTGGTTCAAATAGCGGAAGAGGGGTAGCTTGGCATCGTTTGCTGCTGCGTGCGCTGCTGCGAGGGAAACGGCGAGGATGGCATTGGCGCCAAGTTTGGATTTATTCTCCGTGCCATCTAATTCCAGCATGATGTGGTCAATTTTGGCTTGTTCATTGACTTTATGGCCAATCAATGCAGGTTTAATTTGCGTTTCGATGTGGTGGATGGCTTTTTGCACGCCTTTGCCCTGGTAGCGTTTGGGGTCTTTGTCGCGTAGTTCTAGTGCTTCACGCGTTCCAGTTGAAGCTCCAGAGGGCACCAAAGCTGCGCCCGTCACGCCAGAATTTAAGGTGATCTGACAGGCAATGGTGGGATTCCCGCGGGAATCCAGTACTTCATAGGCCATAATTTCTTTGATTGTTGACACGCGTTGTTTCTCCTCGAAATTTAAATTGAAAGATTCTCTTGCCAAAGTCCGCGGGATTTTACCACATCATCAAGGGATTTGAGGAGGGTGAGCAGGGCTTTCATTTCGGACAGCGGCCAAGAGTTGGGGCCATCGCTTAATGCTTGAGCAGGATTGGGGTGGGTTTCCATAAATAAACCAGAGATTCCTGCAGCAACGGCCGCCCGTGCAAGAACGGGGATCATCTCCCGATTGCCTCCTGTGGTAGTCCCTTGCCCGCCAGGTTGTTGTACAGAATGGGTGGCATCAAATACGACAGGGGCACCAGTGTCGCGCATGATGGCAAGGGAGCGCATGTCGACAACCAAAGTATTATAGCCAAAAGACACGCCGCGTTCGCAGGCCATGATTTGCTGGTGACCTGTTTCATGCATTTTGGCGATGACGTTTTTCATGTCCCAAGGCGCGAGGAATTGGCCTTTTTTAACATTGACCGGTTTGCCCGTGCGGGCGACGTTTTGCATGAAATTAGTTTGACGGCACAAAAATGCAGGCGTTTGCAGTACATCCACCACGCTTGCTACTTCATGCAAAGGCGTATCTTCATGGACATCGGTCAAAACAGGGATCTGTAATTGAGATTTGACTTTTTCTAAAATCTGCAAGCCCTTTTCTAAGCCAGGACCCCGAAAACTCGCACTTGAGGTGCGATTGGCTTTATCAAAAGAGCTTTTGAAAATAAAAGGAATGCCCAAAGCAGTGGTGATTTCTTTGAGTTGTCCTGCCGTGTCCAAAATTAAACCTTCGCTTTCAATGACACAAGGGCCTGCAATCAAGAAAAAAGGCTGATCTAGGCCAATATTAAAATGGCAGAGTTTCATGGGGATCCAAGTGAGTCAAGATGCGCCTATTCTAGCTGAAGCATTCTTGAATTTCAAAGCAGCCAGTGGCAGCAGCACACTCTGCTAGGCAAGATTTTTAAATTCCGCAGCTCGGTCAAAATGAGTGTAGGCTTTGAGACTGGCAATGCGTCCGCGGGGGCTGCGCGTGATAAAGCCCTGTTGAAGCAGATAAGGCTCGACTACTTCTTCAATCGTGCCCCTCTCCTCGCCAATCGCTGCGGAAATACTGTCTAAGCCCACAGGCCCGCCATTGAATTTATCCATAATTGTCAACAGAAATTTATGGTCCATGCCATCTAGGCCTTCACGATCGACTTTAAGGACATTCAAAGCATGGTCCGCCACGGCCTGATCAATCAAGCCATTGCCTTCGACTTCAGCAAAATCACGAACACGTCGCAATAAACGATTGGCAATTCTGGGTGTGCCGCGGGAGCGTTTGGCAATTTCCTCTGCGCCCTGGGCATCAATTTGTAAATTCAAAATACGACAAGAACGGGTGATAATTTTTTTAAGGTCGTGAATCGAGTAAAACTCTAAACGCAAAACAATACCAAAACGATCACGCAGGGGGGAGGTCAATAATCCTGCACGGGTGGTCGCTCCAATCAGGGTAAAGGGTTGTAAATCCACTTTGATAGAACGTGCGGCAGGCCCCTCACCAATCATAATATCCAGTTGATAATCTTCCATAGCAGGGTAGAGAATTTCTTCCACAATGGGGCTTAAACGATGAATTTCATCAATAAAAAGCACATCATTGGCTTGCAAATTGGTGAGGAGCGCCGCCACATCCCCTGGTTTTTCAAGCACGGGGCCGGAGGTGTGTTTAATTTGTACGCCCATTTCACCTGCAATGATGTGCGAAAGTGTGGTTTTGCCGAGTCCAGGAGGGCCAAAAATCAAGGTGTGATCCAAAGCCTCGCCGCGCTTTTTAGCGGCATTGATGAAGATCTGCAATTGCTCGCAAGCACTGGGCTGTCCTTCATATTCGCTCAGTTTTTTAGGGCGAATGGCACGGTCAACTAAGCTATCTTCCGCCTGTTCTTTGGGGGCAATCAGGCGCTCGTTCTGGTCGTCAAATTCAATCATATGATCGGCATTATACGGCGTCTTGATTGTCAAAACAATTAAGCAGCTTTTGTAGAAGTAATACCTGTGGCGTTTGGGTGTTTAAGCACGGAATGTACTCAAAACGCTGCCCCCCAGCATTTAAAAAAAGCTGCCTTGCACCCAAGTTAATTTCTTCTAGAGTCTCCAGGCAATCACAAGCAAAGCCAGGGCAAAGCATTTGAAGATGAGCACAGCCATTTTGGGCTAAATTTTTCACTGTAGCATCAGTATAGGGTTGCAGCCATGCCTCCAGGCCTACGCGAGACTGAAAGCTCATTTGCCATTCTTCAGGTTTTAGATTCAACGCTTCAGCCAATAATTGTGCCGTGCGTTGGCATTGGGCAAGATAAGGATCTCCTTGTTGCACATAACGTTCAGGCAGGCCATGAAAGGACAGTAGCAGTTTGTCACCGCGGCCATGCGTTTGCCAAAAATCTTCTACCGATTGCTGGAGTGCCTGAATATACAAAGGATGGTCATGATAATCACGGATAAAATGCATTTCAGGCAAAGCAGGGCAATGTTTAAAAGCCCGCATCACCGCCTCAAACGTCGTCGCTGTGGTCGTCGCTGAATACTGGGGGTAAAGCGGCAGAATAATCAAGCGCTCAATTTTAGCCTGACGCAATTGTAGGAGGGCCTCTTTTAAACTGGGCTTACCATAACGCATGCCCAAGGCAATGGGCGTGTCAGGCAGGGCCTTTTGCAAGGCATCGCGCAAAGCAAGGCTGTGGTTCAGAAGAGGCGAACCTGCTTCGGTCCAAATTTTTTGATAATTGCGGGCAGAGCGCCGAGGGCGAATATTGAGGATGATTCCATTTAAAATCGGCCACCATTTCCAGCGGGGTAAATCAATAACCCGGCGGTCGGATAAAAATTCCTTCAGATAAGCGCGAACAGCCCTGGGCGTGGGAGCATCTGGGGTGCCTAAATTGCTAAGTAAAATGCCCGTCTTCATAATACGGCCTGAACAGGGGCAAAGCTGCGCCGGTGAATCGGGCTGGCGCCCAGACTTTTCAAAGCGGCAAGATGCTGTTTAGTACCATAACCAGCGTGTTGTTTAAAGCCATAACCGGGGTATTGCGCATCCATTTCCGTCATCAGGCGATCGCGGTGGACTTTGGCTAAAATAGAGGCGGCTGAGATAGCGGGAATGAGCGAATCTCCTTGAATCACAGCCTCGCTGGACATTCTGACTTGGGGGCAAAATGTACCATCGACCCAGATTTTTTCAGGCGCAATAGCCAAAGCTTCAACCGCACGTTTCATGGCTAAAAGCGTGGCTTGGAGAATATTAAGTGTGTCAATTTCAGCCACGCTGGCCTCGGCAATAGCAAAGGCTTCTGCTTCAGCACAAATTTGGCTGAACAAAATTTCGCGTTTTTTAGCGGGTAGTTTTTTAGAATCATTCAAGCCAGCAATGGAGCGATCTGGATGTAAAATCACTGCAGCTGCAACAACAGGGCCTGCTAGCGGGCCGCGTCCAGCTTCATCGACTCCAGCTTGCTTGCTCAAACAAGCAAGTCGCGAGCAAGCGGTTTTGCTGTCCCTTGTGGAAAAATCGCGACCATCCTGCCGCAGCATTTGGTCAAAAAGATCAATTTGGTTTATCATAGTCCGCTTATTGTAAGCAGCTTTTGAGGTGGGGGCAATGGCAACCATGCACTTATACGATGCCAATGGTAATTTCCTTTGGCTCACAGAAACCAAGCATTTTAATGATGAAGAGGAGGCTGCCTGGGCCCAACAAATTTGTGCAGAACAAGGTGATGGCTTGTTGGTCTTGCATCCCCAAACGCGAGAAGTGCGCATTGTCAATCGCGATGGTAGTGATGGACAGTTTTGTGGCAATGGCTTGCAGGCGACGGCTTTTCATATAGGTCAGGAGAAAGTGCAGCTTCACATGGGCGGGCGTCAAATCGAAGCGCGAGTGGAAAAGCCTTTTGTCAGTGTGTTTTTGGAGGCAAGTATCCAGGCCCCGCACCCTGTAATTTGGCAAAGGGTGCAAGCCTATGCATTGCACATGCCCAACCCCCATTGGGTTTTTTTGGAGCCGCCTTCTGATTGGCAATTGGATCAAGAGGGGCAAGCCTGTTGTTTGGAGAAACACACCAATGTGGAATGGGTATGGTCAGAAGGAAAGATGTGGAGAGTCGCGGTCTACGAGCGTGGGGCAGGGATCACTGCAGCCTGTGGTTCTGGAGCTTTGGCAGTGTTTGCAGTCTTGCGTGCTTTGGGGCATGTCCAAAATCAAGCCGAGATCAAAATGCCCGGTGGAATCTTGACAGTGACTGCAATTGGTTCTAAACTGAGTCTTCGTGGGCAAGTTCGCCTGCTTCAATCAAGAGTGGTTTAAATCATGCATCCTTCGCGTAAGGTTTATCATTATCGCAGACAAAATGAGCAGGGCGAGCAGTCTGCTCTGAAGACACCGGCTGCACCAGAGCTTAAAATTCCGCTAGCGATTAAAGATCTTTGGCAGCAACAAAAAGCCTTGCACAAAAAAATTGCCGAAATCGACAATCGTCTGCGCTTTGGTTATAGCGAGGCTTTGTATGACTCCAAAGTAGAATTAATCCGCGAAGATGTGCGTTTGGGTTGCCAGATTAATGTTATCCTGTTGCGGCAATCCTCTCAAAAAAATCAGCATTAAGCCTGTTTTTCAACCAGTCTGCCAGTCAGCCATTTGTGGAGAATGCTAGCCAGCAGAGATTGATAGGGCAGTCCCTCTTCCATGGCTTTGATTTGTACTTGTTGATAGTCTTTCTCAGTGAGGCGAATGTTCACTCGTTTTGATTTTGCTGCACTGGCTTTGAAAATAGCTGTCGTACGCGCAATCTCTTGATCTACATCGGCAATGCTTTTTAGATTGTTGTGTTCCAAAGCGTTTAAAAGTTCGGTTTCAAATTGTGCTTCTTCAGTGATTTCATTTTTGTGGCGCATGGTATTCTCCTTGTCGTTGATATTTTTTTGCAGCTTGGCGGGAGGGGTAGGCCGTTTTTAAAAAAATATGTTGTGCATTTTCTACAAAAGGCACCATTACAACATATTCATTTAATTCGAGCACATAAATTTTTTGGTGGGCATACAGTGGATTGGGGTGGGGGACGATATCGAGTAATTTTCCATTTTGGATGGCAAGATAAATTTCTTCAAAGCTAATTCCTCTTTCGCTTTTTAGTTTCTCATTTTTTTCTTTGCTCCACTCAACCTGTTTGCTTTCGCCCATTTATTGCATTTTTGTGCCTATTAGGCGCATTATAATCTATTTTTGTGGCATCATCAAGTTGGTTCGTGATGGGGTGTCATTCAAAGATCCAGCTTATTTTTTCAAAGACATGGTGCCGATCCCACTAAAGAAGTTAAAGGATACAGTTTCTATCAAATCAGAGAATTGACTGCCATGCAGAAAGAGGATCCTTTGAGTAGCAAGGATTATGGTTTATCTGCTTGATTGGAGCGCACAAACTCATTTACTTTGAGTATACGTCACAAAATCATAAGCATAAGCATGCACCTCGTCGCCAGGGTGTGATTCGCGGGCGATCTCTTGCCAATCTTGGGGCGATAACTCCGGAAAATAAGCATCACCATCCAAGCGTGTATGCACCTCGGTGGCGTAAATTACATCAGCTTGAGGCAGCAAGAGGCGATAAATCTCTGCGCCACCAATAATATATAAATCCTCTTCAAATGCTTGTAAATCCCTGAGATCATGAATGGTGGTGGCATAATCACTCTGAAAATGCGGGTCGCGGGTGAGGACGACCATTTTGCGATGAGGCAAGGGGCGGCCGATGGATTCAAAAGTCTTGCGGCCCATGACAATCGTCTGATTCAGGGTGAGTGCTTTAAAGTGTTTGAGATCATTGGGTAAATGCCAAGGCAATTGATTATTGACGCCAATGACGCGATTTTGGCTGTAGGCTACGACCAAAATCAATTTAGGCATCTTGTGCCGCCAAGCTTTGTTTGAATTTTTCCTGCCGACGGGTACGGTCTTGCACTTCGCCCACCAATTGGCCACAGGCGGCATCAATATCATCGCCCCGAGTTTTGCGAATCGTGGTGACAAAACCGGCTTTTTCTAAAATATCTTTAAAAGCGTGAATGCGATTATTGCTGGAGCGTTGATATTTTGTGCCAGGGAAAGGATTAAACGGGATCAAATTAAATTTACAAGGCAGGTCCTGCACTAAGGCAATGAGCTCCTCAGCATGATGCTTGAAATCATTCACTTCTTGCAGCATGACATATTCAAAAGTAATGCTTTTATGCGGATCATGGCCGACATAATCGCGGCAGGCTCGCATCAGTTCATGGAGCGGGTATTTGCGATTAATGGGGACAATTTCGTCTCGAAGAGCGTCATTGGGTGCATGCAAAGAAACCGCTAAAGAAACTTGGCAAGCCTCTTTCAAACGATCAATTTCAGGTACGACCCCTGAGGTGCTTAAGGTCACGCGGCGCTTGGACAGGCCATAGGAATAATCATCCAGCATCAAACGTAAGGCGGGGACGACTTGATCAAAATTCAAGAGCGGTTCGCCCATGCCCATCATAACAATGTTGGTGATATGGCGATCATGGTGGCCATTTTCTTCTGAAAGTTCACGCACAGCAACCCATAATTGGCCAATAATTTCAGCAGTGGAAAGATTGCGGTTAAAGCCTTGCGTCCCAGTAGAGCAAAAAGTACAAGTCAGCATGCAGCCTACTTGGGACGAAATACACAACGTGCCGCGATTTTCCTCCGGAATATAGACCGTTTCAATAACATTGCCATCGTCCATCTGCATCAGCCATTTGCGTGTGCCATCTTGGGAAGGTTTGCGTAGCAGGACTCGAGGGAATTTGATTTCAGCCACCTCAGAGAGTTTTTGACGCAAGGCGAGGCTCATATCTGTCATCAAAGCAAAATCCGTGATACCGCGTTGATGAATCCACTGCAAAATTTGTCGCGCACGAAAAGGCTTCTCGCCCAAATCGCTAAAAAAAGCTTTGAGACCTTCGTGATCTAATTGGGCGAGGTTAGTAAGGTTCATGCGTGAATGTGATGTCCAGGAAAGAAAAAGGCGATTTCTTCTGCGGCGGTTTCTGGTGCATCAGAGCCGTGGACGGCATTCATATCAATGCTGTCCGCAAAATCAGCGCGAATCGTGCCTTTGTCGGCTTTTTTAGGGTCAGTAGCGCCCATTAATTCACGGTTTTTCAAAATGGCATTCTTGCCTTCTACAACAGAAATGAGCTCAGCTCCAGAAATCATGAATTTAACCAAATCTTTGAAAAAAGGACGTTCTTTGTGAACAGCATAAAATGCTTCCGCCTCGCGTTGGGACAGATGCGCCATTTTGCAAGCCACAATTTTTAAGCCTGCGTCTTCAAAACGGCTTAAAATTTTGCCGATCACATTTTTAGCGACCGCATCAGGTTTAATAATAGAAAGTGTGCGTTGAGTGGTCATGTTTTTCCCTTGTCCAGTTTATCTAAAATGAAGGAGGCTGATTTTACATGAAAAAGATATTTTTGGGAAGCGATTTTGAGCGCTTGATGACAAAATGGAGATTTTGGTGTAAACTGGCTACAATAATAATAATAAATAAAGAGGTTTTATTATGTTGACGCCTAAAATTAAATCACCAGAAGAATCACTGCAATTTGCTTTAAAAGAGTGGGCAGCGCTCGCTGAACAAATAGGAGCAATAAATGCTCGGATCAAATCAGGTAAAGGCCTGACTCCTATTGCGCTGCAGGAGCTGAAACAATATGAAGCAACCTTGGCGGAGGCTTGGTTAGCGGCGCGTGCAGGGTTGCAACCATTATTTGCTGCAGCCTATCCGCCGTCGCAATCGGCAAAAGAACGGTCTTCCTCATCGTCTGAGTCTGTTTCGCCAAGACCTAGCCCATCGCCCGTAGCAGATGGGGATGCATTATTTAGGCGGGCTCGTGTGAATACTGTTGACCCCGTAACATCGCCGGTAAAGGACCGGTCTGTAGCGTTTCCAGGAGTTGTGCATGCATTCGGGCCAGCAGCTCACGTGAATCGTGTTGCGCCAATAACGACAACACGGTCACGCGTGATATAGGATACGAGGTTCATGGTCTTTATTGAGCTTCGCTGTTGCGACTTAAGCGGAGCACTTCAAAGAGACCCACTTGACGAATGTGCATCATGAGCAAGATATTGGCAAGCAAACAGATGCCAGCAAGGGCGCTTAAGCTTCTAAACATAATCAAATAATTGAAATGCGCGACAAGCAGGCTGCTAATCAAAGCGCCTGCACCAATGGCGATATTGAAGAAGCCGTTCCAGATTGACCAAAAGAGCGCGCTTTCTTTTTGGCTAAAATAGCGTTGATAAATCGCGCAAATGACGGGGGTTTGAAAAGCGCCCCCAATCCCTAATCCCACTTGCACTAAATATAATTGCCAGGGGTGATGGACCCATAAATAGGCGGTGTAACTTAAAAACACAATCAATTGCGAGAAGCACATAAACCATTCGTCATTTTGATAATGATGCTCAATGCGGCCCGCAATACACATAAACACGCCAATCACCACCGAAAAAATCGACACAGCAATCCCCGCGGTTTGTAAATTCCCCCCAATTTGCAAGACAAAATTAGACCACAACGGGGTCATAAAAGCCGCAGAGGCAATGATCATGACATTAATGGCAATCAGCGCATTGGTGATAAAGAGCTGAGCCCTCGGCTGTTTCAAATAACTCATGTGATACTCTGTTACTGACGTTTCATTGCTTTGAAGAAATCATCGTTGGTTTTGGTTTCTTTCAAGTGTTCAGTTAAAAATTCCATGGCGGCAATTTCAGTCATCGGATGCATCAATTTGCGCAGGATCCATAAGCGTTGCAGTTCATCCGGTTTGGTGAGCAGTTCCTCATGACGCGTCCCGGATTTGTTGAAGTAAATCGCAGGATAAATGCGTTTTTCTGCAATTTTGCGATCAAGGTAAAGCTCTGAATTACCTGTACTTTTGAATTCTTCAAAAATGACATCATCCATTTTAGAGCCGGTATCAATCAACGCCGTGGCAATAATCGTCAAGCTGCCGCCTTCTGCAGTATTTCGCGCTGCTCCGAAGAAGCGCTTAGGCCGTTGTAAGGCATTGGCATCCACACCTCCAGTTAAGACTTTGCCTGAAGAGGGCGCAACGGTATTGTAGGCGCGAGCAAGGCGGGTGATGGAGTCCATCAAAATCACAACATCTTGTTTATGTTCCACCAAACGTTTTGCCTTTTCAATGACCATTTCTGCAAGCTGCACATGGCGTGTGGCGGGTTCATCAAAGGTGCTCGCGACCACTTCTCCACGCACGGTCTTGGCCATTTCCGTCACTTCTTCAGGGCGTTCATCCACCAATAAAACAATCAGGTAACACTCTGGATAGTTTTGCGAAATCGAGTTGGCAATATTTTGCATCATGATGGTTTTGCCGACTTTAGGAGGGGCGACAATTAAAGCCCGCTGCCCTTTACCCATCGGCGCGACCAAATCAATAATCCGCGCGGTGATATCTTCAGTTGAGCCGTTGCCAATTTCCATTTTCAAGCGCTCTTGCGGGAAGAGCGGTGTTAAGTTTTCAAATAAGATTTTTTGTTTCGCTTGCTCAGGATGGTCAAAATTGACCGAGTCGATTTTAGTCAAGGCAAAATAACGCTCACCCTCTTTGGGCGGGCGAATACGGCCCGAAATACTATCCCCCGTGCGTAAATTAAAGCGGCGAATCAGTTGAGGCGGAACATAGACATCATCAGGGTTAGCTACATAATCGCTGTCTGAGGAGCGTAAAAAGCCATAGCCATCTTGGAGGATTTCCAACACCCCTTCGCCAAAAATATCCTCCCCTTTGCGGGTGTGCGATTTTAAAATCGCAAAGATGATTTCTTGTTTGCGCGAGCGGCCGACATTTTCGACATTTAAACTCTGGGCCAATTCCATCAAATCGGCAATGGATTTTTTCTTGAGATCATTTAAATTCATGAAAAACGCTCACTACATCTAGATATTTTCGTCAATAAAGGCTTGCAGCTGAGTCTTGCTCAGGGCGCCGACTTTGGTAGCATGTACGCTGCCATTTTTAAAAATAATCAAGGTGGGGATGCCTCGTACGCCATACCGAGCAGGAATGTCTTGGCACTCATCTACGTTGATTTTGGCGATTTTTATTTTTCCTTGATTTTCGAGGGAAATTTCATGCAAAATCGGCGCGATCATGCGGCATGGGCCACACCATTCAGCCCAAAAGTCCACCAAAACAGGTTGGCTGGATTGAAGCACAGCGCTTTCAAAATTATCGCTATTGATGGTTAAGATTGTGTCACTCATGTGAGATGCCTCGCTGGTTTTGTGGGGAAGAATGTTGTGTTTAAAGAGTGCTGAAGAAAGTTCAGCTCGTGTTATAATGCACCTCTTTTCTAAAAAAGGCAAGAGGGTTATGAAGAATAAGACTGCGTCTGTAATTTCTGTTGATGAAAAAGCTTATCCATTGATCGCGAGTTCCGCAGCGTACCCGCGAGGACTGTCTGAGCAGGCAATGGATAAGCTTTTTCATCAACAGAAATTACAGACGCAGTGGCTGGATGAAATTAGTCCTTTTTGTGATGATTGCTTTTTAAGTCAAGGCTTAAGTCAAAATACGATTGATTCGTATCGCTATGATTTACAGCATTTTTTGGCATTTTTGACCGAGCAGAATAAAGGCTTGCAACAGGCAGAGGCTTCTGATGTACAGGCGTACTTTGAGCTGCGTTATCGGCGCAGATTACGGGCTCGCTCCAATGCCCGTTTACTTTCCACCTTGCGACATTTTTATGCCTGGGCATTGGAGCGTGGTCAGGTTAAGATCAATCCGATGGGGGAAATCGATGCGCCGCAGTTAGGGCGCCCCTTGCCTAAAACCTTGAGTGAAGAGTCAGTTATGTTGCTCCTTGCGGCTCCGGACTGTGGTCATGCGATGGGATTGCGTGATCGCGCGATGCTGGAATTATTGTATTCTTCAGGCTTGCGGGTGAGTGAGTTGGTTGGGCTCAGTGTCAATCAATTACAAATCCCTCCTGGCTTATTGAAGATTATGGGTAAGGGCAGTAAGGAGCGTCTCGTACCGATTGGTGAGGAAGCGCAAACATGGCTTTCAAAATATCTGGAGGATGCACGCCCGGCTTTGCAAAAAGGGGCCATCTCAACGCACCTCTTTGTTAGTCAAAAAGGCGGAAGGATGACACGTCAAGCCTTTTGGTATCGCATTAAAATCTATGCGGAGCAAGCGGGCCTGCATGCTGATCTTTCACCCCATACTTTGAGGCATGCCTTTGCGACCCATCTTCTGAATCATGGCGCTGATTTGCGCGCCGTGCAAATGTTGTTGGGGCATAGTAGTGTCAGCACAACACAGATTTACACGCATGTTGCAACAGAGCGTTTACGGCAGCTATATCAGGAGCATCATCCCCGCGCTTAACAGTTTAGATGTGGTCAGGAGAAGACTCCGGATGACGGCTTAACGGTACGGTTTTGCTGTTCTGGAGAAAGACAAGGGTTTTTCCAACTTCTCTGGCCGTTTCACGATGCCGCTTCGCACAATGCATCAGTATAATATGTCCACCAAACGACCTGATATGTTGACGGGTTTGGTCAGGGTTGGCATCATGCTCTAACATAAAGCGGAGGCAAACGGTCGCAGCGTGGGCTGCCTCAACCACTGGTGCGCGTCGAATAATCTCCAAGAGTGTATAATGACATCCTAGTTCCATAGCCTCTTTACGGAGAGGCTCATCACGATTGACCAAGCGCCAGAAAAGCTGTATCAAGTCAAGTGTCAGATAATCGCGAGAAGGCTTATCATTTAAAAGAATCAAAAGCGGCGGCAGATAATGTCGAGCCTGTGCAACCCACAGCCTGGGGTTTTCAGCATGAAGCTGCAGGAGTATCGTTGGTGCGAAAGTGGAAATAAACAATTGCTGTGTGATCATGAAAAAAAGTAAATTCACTTGAAATGCTAAACCCAATTTCGGTAGCAGCGTATGATTGACCGTGACGACATCAATAAGCCAAGCTTTCAGGGCCGCTTTTTCATCCACTGTGATCGCTTTGGAGCGGATCAGATTCATGATCAGTTGTAAGTAGTCTTCTCTAAACCAGAGAGGCATGCATTCTAACGGAATTTGCGCGTATAAATCGTTCAAAAGCAGGATGCTCTGGTGGGGTTTAGTTTTGACCAAATGCATGAGAATTTGAATAAGGCGATCACGAGCTGGTTCACAGGTCTTGTCCTGAAGCATTAAGAGCAAATGAGGGATCTCTATCTCAGTAAAAACAGCCAGAATGGGCTCAAGCGGGGCATGTTTGTCTGTAATCCAGTGCTCTAAAATAGACAGTAAAGGATCGCAGGAAGGATAAAAACGGGTTGCATCCAGGAGGCACTTAAAATTTCTGCTTGCTTCCAAGATCAAATAGCCAAAGGTATCTGTTGTAGTTAGCAGATAGCGCAAAGCAGTAAAAATTTCATCTATTTGTTCGGGCAGTGTCTGTGCATCAATTTCATTGGCCTGATTGAGAAAATACTCAATGCTTCCCGTGTTAGGTGTCTCTGCTTCTAATTCAAGAAAAGCGTAGTCTTGGTCTGAAAAAGACTGACCGCACTTTGTTTTTTGAATCAGAGAACGCACCCACGGATTGAGAACAGTTTTTCTACGTGCCTCTGGGCTAAGTAATTGGCCATTCTGAAGCTGGCCTTTTGGATCAATCACCGGTTCTTCCGGCAGAGGGGCGCTGTCGTCAAAGTAAAAAATCGTTCTGAGTAGTATTTCTTCTTGGCTTTCTCTCAAATCATCGGATTCGTACACGAATTATCCTAATGGTTAAATAGATCAAATCATACCGACAGAATGGATACACATCAATAAGATTTGAATCGCAATCAGCACGACAAGTGGAGAAAGATCAAAGCCGCTAATGGGGGGAATAACCCGGCGAATTGGCCGGTACAGCGGGGCTAATAATTGGGAAAGCGCCTGGAATAAAGCATTGCGATAAGCCTGTGTGCTAAAGCTTAACAGTGCATGAATAATGATTATGAAAAAATAAAGATTCAGCAGTAAACTGGCCAGGTGCAGCAATACGGTGAGTGTAAATTCAGTCCCATTGAAAGACAGGCCCGTCAGAAGAGAGACAAGTGCTAAAAATGCTGCTTGGGCAAGGATAGCCAAGATCAAAGCTGCACAATCTACTCCCAAAAAACCAGGAATAATGCGCCGCAGAGGCAGGAGCGCAAAATTAGTCATGTTCATCACAAACTGGCAGAGTGGGTTATAAAAATCAGCTTTAACCCATTGCAAGAAAAAGCGCAGCAAGACCAAGCTAATGAAAAAATTGAAAACGAGGTTAAGCAGAAAAAGTAAAATTTGCAGGAGTAAAGGCGGCATTATGCAAGACCTTTTGCTAATTCTAAAGCACGATTTTTGCAAGATTCCATGGCTTTTTCAATCAGTTGATCAAGGTGATGTTCTTGCATGCTTGCCAAAGCCGCAGCGGTACTGCCGCCTTTGGAGGTGACCTGCGCTCGCAATTTTGCAAAGTCCGGTGCTTCAAGGGCCAATTTCGCAGCGCCATAAGCTGTTTGTGCTGCAAAGAGGCGAGCTGTATCAGTGGGAATGCCCATTTTGATGGCCACTTCAGACATTATTTCCATAAAGTAAAAATAGTAAGCGGGCCCACTGCCTGAGAGTGCCGTGATGGCGGCCAGTTGATCCTCTTGCTCTAGCCAGGTGACGATGCCAGTGGCTCTTAAAATGGTTTCAGCTTGATTTTTGTCAAGGTCGCTGCAGTGTGGACCCGCAAAGAGGCCAGTCGCGCCACATTGAATCGCTGCGGGCGTATTGGGCATGGCCCGCACGATGGCTAAATATTGACCCAAGGCGGCGGCGAGATTTTGTACGGTAATGCCCGCCATCACTGAAATAATCAAGGGGGAATGAGCTTGGCAATGTGCTTGAATCAGGTTGCATGCCGGAGCCGCATCTTGAGGCTTAATCGCAAGGACAATGATTTTGGCTGCAGTAAGAGCAGGTGTGAGGGTCGTTTCTGCGCGAATGCCCCATGCTTGTTGAAAATGGGCGCATTTTTCAGGATTGCGATCAACTACCCCAATTTTTTCGACAGGGTATTGATTTTGCACTAAACCCGCGACAATTGCCCGGGTCATATTGCCCCCACCTAAAAATAAAATGTTTGCCTTGGCCATCACCGCCCACTCCTACTTCTGTACGGACCCAAAAAAGCGCTTGACTGAATCAAACCAATTCGAAGCACGTGGGCTGTGTTTTTTGCCCCCTTCGTCTATTAGTGTATTGAATTCTTTTAGCAATTTTTTTTGTGCTTCCGTTAAATTGACCGGTGTCTCTACATTGACTTGGCAAAGCAAATCCCCTGTTCCTCCGCCGCGCAAAGATTTAAAACCTTTGCCTCGCAAGCGGAAGGTTTTTCCACTTTGGGTTTCAGCCGGAATTTTAAGTTTGACGCGGCCATCAATGGTGGGAATTTCAATTTCTCCACCAAGACAGGCTGTAGCAAATTGGATGGGGGCTTCACAGTGAATGTCATTGCCCTCTCGTTTAAATAGAGCGCTCTCTTCAACACGAATGTCAATATACAAATCACCGGCAGGGCCACCTGCCTCGCCCGCATCCCCTTCTCCGGCTAGACGAATCCGACTGCCTGTGTCCACACCAGCGGGGATTTTAACGACCAATTCGCGCGATTTGTGCACGCGGCCTTCGCCACGACAATGGGTGCAGGGGTCTTTAATGACTTGGCCTGTCCCTCGGCAAGTGGGGCAGGTTTGCTGAATGGCAAAAAATCCTTGTTGAATACGCACTGCGCCATGGCCATGACAAGTGTGGCATTTGATTTTGCTAGAACCTTTTTGCGCCCCTGAACCATTGCAAGGCTCGCAGGAGGAAAAGGCTGAGAATTTGATCGTTTTGCTGACGCCATGGAAGGCTTCTTCAAAACTGATTTCAATTTCATAGCGCAGGTCAGAACCACGTTGATGCTGTTCTTGTCTGGCTTGGCGATTGCGTCCTCCGCCAAATAAGTCGCCAAAAATATCTCCAAAGGCATCAGTAAAGTTGCCCTGTTGAAAACCACCAGGGCCCCCGCCCGCGCCTGCATTGACACCTGCATGGCCAAATTGATCATAGGCTGCACGCTTTTGTGGATCGCTCAGGACTTCATTGGCCTCATTGGCTTCTTTAAATTTTTCCTCTG
Source organism: Pseudomonadota bacterium (assembly GCA_021848625.1). Lineage (GTDB taxonomy): Bacteria > Pseudomonadota > Gammaproteobacteria > Francisellales > CACEW01 > JAJZUD01. The sequence continues at coordinate 9,724 of JAJZUD010000012.1, read as the reverse complement.
CGGCCTTATCGCCCGCATTTTTGTCCGGATGATATTTCATCGCCATGCGCCGATAGGCCTTTTTAATATCCGCTTCAGAGGCATTTTTAGCGATGCCTAAGACTTCATAATAATCCCGTTTGCTTGCTGCCATTTAGTTTGAATCCTAGTCTTTCTTGTCTTTCACTTCTTCAAACTCAGCATCAACAGTCTCGTCTGCTGGGCTTTCAGGTGTGCCCTCGGCAGTGGTGCCTTCAGCGCTTTGCTTTTGCTGGTAGAGCATTTCCGCAACTTTGGCCGAAGCTTCTGATAAGGTCTTGGTCTTCTCAGCGATAAGGTCCTTGTTGTCACCTTTGATGACTTCTTCCAATTCCTTGGTTGCAGCTTCAATGGCAGAGCGATCTTCAGCAGAAACTTTATCCCCTAGTTCAGTCAGAGACTTGCGGCTTGCGTGAATCAATTGATCTGCTTCATTCCGAACAGTAACCAATTCATGGAATTTTTTGTCTTCCTCAGCATTGGCCTCAGCATCTTTGACCATTTTTTGGATTTCTTCTTCCGACAAACCGCTGGAGGCGCGAATCACAATCGATTGCTCTTTGCCAGAGGCTTTATCTTTAGCAGAAACATGCAAAATTCCGTTGGCATCGATGTCAAAAGTCACTTCAATTTGCGGCATACCACGCGGTGCAGGAGGAATGCCTGCAAGATCAAAGCGACCTAAAGATTTGTTGGCGGAGGCCATTTCCCGTTCTCCTTGGAGGACATGAATCGTCACAGCGCTTTGGTTGTCATCAGCCGTCGAAAAGACTTGGCTTTTCTTGGTGGGAATGGTCGTGTTGCGATCAATCAATTTGGTCATGACGCTGCCCATGGTTTCAATTCCTAAGGAAAGCGGAGTCACATCCAGAAGCAATACATCTTTGACTTCACCGGTCAACACACCCGCTTGAATCGCTGCGCCAATCGCTACGGCTTCATCGGGGTTGACATCATGGCGAGGCTCTTTGCCAAAAAAGTCTTTGACGGCTTCTTGTACTTTAGGCATGCGGGTTTGGCCCCCAACTAAGATGACTTCATCAATTTTGGAAACACTGATGTTGGCGTCTTTCAAAGCTTTTTTGCAGGGCTCAATCGAACGCTTGATCAAATCTTCAACCAAGGACTCAAATTTTGCTCGGGTGATTTTTAAGTTCAAGTGTTTCGGGCCGCTCGCATCTGCGGTAATATAGGGCAGATTGATGTCAGTTTGTTGGCTGGAGGAGAGTTCGATTTTCGCTTTTTCAGCCGCTTCCTTCAAACGTTGAATCGCAAGCATGTCTTTGGTGAGGTCAATCCCCGATTCTTTTTTGAATTCTTCGATAATGTACTCAGTGAGTTTGCGGTCGAAATCTTCTCCGCCTAAAAAAGTATCCCCGTTGGTAGCCAAGACTTCGATTTGGCTCTCGCCTTCTACTTTAGCGATTTCGATGATTGACACGTCAAAAGTACCGCCCCCTAAGTCGTAGACTGCAACGATGGAGTCAGCTTTCACGCTTTTGTCGATTCCATAGGCCAAAGCTGCAGCAGTGGGTTCGTTGATAATGCGTTTGACATCTAAGCCTGCAATGCGGCCTGCATCTTTCGTGGCTTGGCGTTGAGCATCGTTAAAGTAGGCAGGGACGGTAATGACGGCTTCAGTGACGGTCTCGCCCAAATAATCCTCCGCGGTTTTTTTCATTTTGCGCAAGACTTCAGCAGAAATTTGCGGTGGGGCACGACGTGTACCTTTCTCGTCTTCGGTCCAGGCATCGCCATTATCCGCTTTGACAATTTTGTAGGCGGTATGGGGGATGACATGTTTTTGGATTTCAGCATCATCAAATTTACGCCCAATCAAGCGTTTAACCGCTGCGAAAGTATTTTTGGCATTGGTGACCGCTTGGCGTTTTGCGGCTTGCCCAACGATGGTTTCACCTTCAGCGGTGATAGCAACGATGGAGGGGGTGGTTCGTGCCCCTTCTGCATTTTCAATCACATGCCAGGTGCTGCCTTCCATGACGGCGACACAGGAGTTAGTGGTTCCTAAGTCAATTCCAATTGCTTTTGCCATTTGTTTATTCTCCTTCAATGTTCATTCTGACTTTATAGATGGGGGTGGGTTGTTAAATTTCAAGTCCCTTTGCACACAATGACCCGCGCTGGGCGGACTAGGCGATCATGCAATAAATAACCTTTTTGCATCACGGCGATGACGCTGTTGTGGGGATGCTCTGCCGATTCCTGCATCATCATGGCTTCATGTAGATGGGGGTCAAAGGGTTCGCCGATGGGGTTGACCAGTTTGACGCCGAATTTAGCCATGCCTTGCATGAGTAATTGGAGCGTCATTTCTAAGCCCGCGCGGAGGGTTTCATGATCCGCCCCTGTATTACAATTGATGAGGGCTTGCTCTAGGCTATCTGCAACCGGCAACAGAGCATCAACAAAACGTTCCAAAGCATATTTATGCGCGTTGGTCACATCGCGTTCAGCACGGCGTTTGATGTTTTCGAGTTCGGCCATGGCGCGTAGCAGTTTATCCCAATTCTCACTTGCTTTTTGTTGCGAGACTTCCCATTCTTTTTCAAGAAACTCGATTTGTTCTTTGGCGGTGAGTTTTTTGTATTCTGGGGTCGGGGTTGCTTCTGTTTTTGCCTCTGCCTCGGGGGAATGGGGTTTGCTCATCGACGTTCGTCCTCATTTTATTTCAAGTAAACAATACATGGGGGCAGAGGGCTATGATTTCAAGAGGGGGAAAGGTCAAACAGATTTTAAGAGGTGCTGAGATGATTAAATTGGGCAGGAGAGCGTGTGGTGCGGATCACCAGCGTCGGCGTATAGGTGGGCGGCGCATTGTCTGCTGCAGGGGCAGGGTTCGGTGCGGGGACGGGCCGAGGAGCGCCTTTTTGAAGGCTGCTACAGGCCACAAGGCCAATACTGAAGAGAGCGATCGCCAAAAAAGCGGGGTAAGGTATTTTCATCAAAATTATCCAGTCAGATCGGCAAAATTTAAGCTTAGCTTGGATGCGTTTGGAAAGTCAAGTGATTGACCGGTGGTATGCCTTTCATTTACACTAAAAAGCTTGAAGCCAGTGGGGAGAAATACATGATTAAAAAATTATCATTGGTCATGATTTCGCTGTGTTTAGTGGCCTGTAGTCAAATGCCTGCCAAGCCGAGCGCTCCGTCTGTGATGCCAGAGTCTTCTTCTGAAGCTTATTTATCAGCGCCCGTGGTCACGTTTGTCCATTCCGCAGATGTCAATGAATTTGTACAAAAAATGGTGGAACAATATCATTTTGATCCGGATAGTTTAAGTGCCTTACTCAGTCAGGCACAAATGGATCCACTTTTGATCAGCATGATGAACCATCCCAATGAAAAAAGACTCTCGTGGTATCAGTATCGGGCCTTGTTTATCAATCCGGAGGTAATAAAGGAAGGGCAGGATTTTGTACAGCAAAATCAAGAAGCATTTAAGCTGGCAGAGCGACGTTATGGTGTGCCTCCAGGGGTTATTGCGGGGATTGTTGGGGTGGAAACGCGTTATGGCTTGAATGAAGGGCATGTCAGTGCGTTAAATGCCTTGTATACCCTCTCTTTTGCCTACCCACGGCGAGAAACTTATTTCCAAAATGAACTGGCGCAATTTTTAGTGCTGACGCGCGCTGCTAATCTTGATCCGGTCCAGGTGAAAAGCTCTTATGCCGGTGCTTTGGGGATGCCGCAATTTATGCCCAGTGCCTATCGTCAATATGCGGTGTCAGAGGCAAAACATTATCCTGATTTATTTAACAACTCCAGCGATGTGATTTTGAGCGTAGGGCATTATTTTGCACAAATGGGCTGGCAAAAGGGTGAGCCGATTGCGGTGCCGGCTGTGTCCAGCCGCAAAACACCAATTTCAGGTGCTTTGATTGATCAGAGTATGACTTTGGCGCAATTTGCGCAATTGGGGATCGTGCCTACGGGATTGAAGCATGCTGCGCGTTATCGTGATCAAACTGCAAAATTGCTTGAGTTGAAAGGAAAGTCTGCTCCAGAATATTGGCTAGTTTTCCATAATTTTAGTGTAATTAAACGTTACAATGCGAGTGCACTTTATGCCATGACGGTATTCCAGCTCAGCGCGCTGATTCAATAGCTCCGCGTCGCGGTATAGACTTTTTATTTCAGATTGACTATAATCAAACTAAATAATAAGAATAAAAGGTGATGTTATGGCTGGAAAAATAATCCCGTATGAAACATTATCTAAAAGAATTCAAGAGCGGAACCAGGATGCCGAATGGGATGGGGCCTTTGGGGAGGTCTTGGAAAAAGATTCTGCAGGTCAGTTGATGAGAATTAAAGGAGATAGCGCTGCACGCTTTTATCGTGATGCAGCACGGGGTATGGTTGCCTTTCCGGAGGAAGCTATGCAAAGTGTATGTACCCCTGCTTTGGAGACAGACCCTATGCAGCAAGTGAGACTCTGTGGGTTGTTGAGTGCAGAAGTGGGAGATGTGAAGGCCCATGCACTAATTGCAGCCTGTCAGCAGGATATGTTGTCCTGGTTGCCGGGGCTCTTGTCTTTTGGCTCATATTTGATCTCAACTAAAGCGCCAGAAAATGCTTTGATCAAAGTCCTTTTCGCAGAAGAGGAAGCGTTTGTGGAGGTTACTGTCGATATGTCTAGTCTTGATCGCAGCAAATATGGTGCCACTCTAGAGGATGTGCCCGGGACGATTACGGTTCGTTGCAAATTAACAGATGAAGGCCTGGATGTGCAATCGGCTGTGGCGTCAAATAGTATGATTGCTGCTTGGTTAGAAGGAACGCCCATAGCCCCTAAAGGCATCGCGTTGGAAGTAGCTGTAGCTGAAGACGCATTTAGAAAAAATGAGTGGTATCCCACTTTTGCTAGGGCTTTTGGCTATACTCCGAAAGAGGAGAGAGCGAGAATGGTGGTACAAGATTTTTTTAAGGGAGAAAGAGCAAGTGCTGAAGTCAACAAACTAGCTAAATTATTTGGCCAAGCAAGTGAGGAAGTCAGTACCCGCTATCTTGAACAACTTGCTGCAATTGGGGGCTGTAAGACATTAGTTGGCGAATCTTTAGATCAAGCGCTAGTGTATCTTCAAGGAGAGTTCCGTAAAGAAAGTGTGCCGGCCTCTCCTCTTACAGTCAGCGGCCCCCTGTCATGGTGGGAAGAGTTTGTGAATAGAAAAACACCCTCGCCACAAGCCTCATCAGCAACACCAGCTGCAGCGGTTTAGGGAAGTGCATCATGGCATTGGGAATCATCAAAGCATCACCTGATCAGGTCAGTGCTTCATTCAGTACACATTGGGTCTGTTAACTCAATAAAGCCTGATTCGCCTGGTTGATTTGGTCCTGGTATTGTTTTAAATCTTGAGCATAGTTTTGCTTTTGCTCGCGGAGTTGAGTTTTGAGTTGTTCGATCACCAAGTCCATATTTTGACGCAAATCATTGATACGATGCGCGACTTGTTCGCGAATGGTGTCCGCATAGTCTTTGGTTTCCAGCGCGATTTTTTCAGCGGTTTCACGGCGTGCTTGCTCTTTCAAAAGGCTTGACTCCAGGCGTTTGATCTTGATAATCAGCGCTTCAGTCGATAGGCTTTCAAGTGGAGCCTCCGGAGCGGGCTCATAATCATAAACAGGTTCGTTCTGCTGAGCGTGTGGGTGATGGTTTGCGTGATTTTGTTGGTGAGCGTGATGATGAGATTGCCCCTCTCGGCGCTGCTGATTTTGTTGGGGTTTTTTGACCTGAAATTGTGGGCGTTTTTGGCCGTTATTGTGATTGTTGTGAGAGGCAGGCTGAGATTCTGCGCTTAAAGCGGGTTTAACTTCTACGCTGACGCCTTGTGCCTCTGAGCTAGTAGGGGCAGGGCTCACGACAGCTGGAGCCGGTTCTGCTTTAGGGGGTAATGCAGCCTCTTGTGGGGAGGGGGCGTCTACGACTGGTAAATCACTGAGTAAGTCCTGTTTGCTTGCCTGTACAATCGCGGTCAGGTGTTTTTGAATGACAGCCAGATTGCCTTTTTGTAAAAGATCGTGAATGTTTTGAGCAGTGGGCTCCGTGGCTTGCGAAAGCAGCTTTTCAAACGCAACTCTGACTTCCGCAGCGCTAATGGTGGCACGGGACATGAAAACTCCTGAACAGTCAAAATAATGCGCCTATTGTCGCATATCACACATAAGGCAGCAACAGAGACATCATATTTTGAAAGTCGGGATTGTAGGTCAGGCGTTTGATGGGTTTGTATTTGTCGCGCCAGGTAGGTTCACCAAACTGGGTTTCTGGGGGCAGTACGCCGTAATACTCGCCCTCTTTGCCGAAATAAGGATCAGTCGGTGCAACAGGAAGGGCCACGTGGGAGAGCGTGATGATGTGGGGCGTCTGAGCAAAATCAGCGGCCGTATACAGCTTGAGATGGGAGTGCGCCGCTGGGAAAGTTTGAAAGGCTTCAATCGTGGCTGAGGTTTTCACAGTGTGATCATCCAGACTGGCGGCTCCAAAAATCGGTGGCCAGGTTTTTTGTTGTGCAGCTTGCGTGCGATAATCACGTAGCAGTTTTTGCAATTCGGCCACTGCGTGTATCGGGAAGCGTGAGTAACTCCCCCAATTGATAGGTTCGCTCTGAGTGCAAAATAAATCAGGAAGGATGCGATCCAGCTTCAGTTTGCATAGCGTAGGGAACAGCTTGGTCAGGGCGCTAATTTCAAAGCATGGGGCAATCAAGCCAAGGCCACGGAGTTTAAATTCAAAGCTCAACATTAAGGCTAAAATGGCGCCTAAGGAAAAACCAATGGCGCTGATTTCATTGATGCCAGCTTCTGCTTGTAAGGTCTCTATCCCATAGCGACAGGTGGCGAGCCAATCTGGATAGTGCACCTGGCGCAGTTGCGTATAATCTGTGCCATGACCAGACAAACGAATGGCACGGACCAGATAGCCGTGTTCCGCCATCCAGGCCCCAATCGAGCGCATGATGTAGGGCGAGGCCAATAGGCCATGAATCAGCAGCACCGCTTTGCCATTGGGATGGGTGGGGCGAATTTCAAAAGGGCAGCTCATTTCTAAAGCCATCCCTGATCGAAATTGGGCGACGGCAACTCGATCTTTTTGCAGATATTCCGAAAAGAGAAGCGGCATTACGAGCGTTTCTTGATATCTTGATAGTCTCGTGCAGAATGACCCACATAGAGCTGACGGGGCCGTCCAAGTTTGGACTCTTTATCGCCAATCATTTCATTCCACTGTGAAATCCAGCCGACGGTGCGTGCCAGAGCAAAAATCACCGTAAACATAGAGGTTGGAATGCCAATTGCATTCAAAATAATGCCTGAGTAAAAGTCAACATTCGGGTAGAGCTTGCGTTCGATAAAGTAAGGGTCGCTTAAGGCAATATCTTGAAGACGCATGGCCACTTGCAGGATAGGATTGTTGTTATCGCCTAATTCACGCAATACTTCTTGGCAGGTTTCGCGCATCACGGTGGCGCGTGGATCAAAGTTTTTGTAAACGCGGTGCCCAAAGCCCATCAGACGGAAGCCACTGTTTTTGTCTTTGGCGAGGGCAATGTATTTGTCGATGTTGTCGGGATGGCCGATTTCCATGAGCATTTTTAACGCGGCTTCGTTGGCGCCACCATGCGCAGGTCCCCATAAAGCGGAGATCCCCGCCGCAATACAGGCGTAAGGATTGGCGCCAGTTGATCCAGCTAAGCGCACTGTGGCGGTGGAGGCATTTTGTTCGTGATCCGCATGGAGAATAAAAATGCGATCCAAGGCTTTGGCAAAAACGGGATTGGGTGTGTATTCCTCGCAGGGAGTGCCAAACATCATGTAGAGGAAATTTTCGGCATAGCTGAGATCATTGCGCGGATACATAAAAGGCTGACCCAGCGAGTATTTATAACACATTGCGGCAATAGTCGGCATTTTGGCAATCAGGCGGTGGGCAACGAGTTCACGATTGTCATGGTCGTGAATATTGAGCTTGTCATGATAAAAAGCAGAGAGTGCTCCCACCACAGCAACCATTACCGCCATGGGGTGGGCATCACGACGAAATCCGCGGAAAAAATGAACCACTTGTTCGTGAATCAAGGTGTGATACTTGATGCTTTTTTTGAAGGCAGCCATTTGTGCTGTCGTGGGTAATTCACCATTGAGCAGAAGGTAGCAGACTTCAAGATAGCTGCTTTTTTCAGCCAGTTGGGCAATGGGGTAACCTCGATGCAAAAGAATGCCTTGGTCGCCATCGATAAAGGTGATCTCTGAGCGGCAGGCTGCGGTAGACATAAAGCCAGGATCAAAGGTGAAGAGATTATTTTTACTAAGACCAGAGACATCTACTACATCAGGCCCTTCGCTACCACTGTAAATCGGTAGATCGTAGCTGGTGCCGTTATCAAGGGTGAGTTTAGCATTGCGGGGGGTCATGATCAGTGCTCCTTTTTGGTCTTTCTTCCATTATGCAAGATCGCTTGGGGAAAATAAAGCAAAATTTCTCAAGAGGTGCAGAGTGACTTGAGAGCGATGGGGGCTTGTGTTACTATCTTCCTCATTGAAAGATCATTGGAGGGAAGGGCTTAAATGAAAGCAACAATGCCCATGAGTTGCGAGCCTGAGGGGGAGCTGGTCATGCGGACAGTGGCCATGCCTAAAGACACCAACTTCAATGGCGATATTTTTGGAGGCTGGTTGCTCTCGCAGATGGATTTAGGGGGAGCCGTGGCAGCGCGTAGACTCTCCAAAAGCCGGATCGTGACGGTGGCAATTGATGCGATGCGCTTTCGCAATCCTGTTAAAGTGGGGGATACGGTCTGCTGTTATGCCAAATTAGAGCGAGTGGGTCAAACCTCCATGACCTTAAAGCTCATGGCCTGGGTCAATGCAGGTGGGGTTAGTGATGAGCGTTGCTGCGTGACAGAGGCGCTATTTACCTATGTCGCAATTGATGAACAAGGCAATAAAATTCCCGTTTTTCGGGCGGATAACCCTCGGCCGGAGTCTCTTGTATGATGCCACTGCCCCCTTTTGAAGAAGTTGTTGAGTCCTTGTCCATTTTGAACTCATTGGGTTCAGCTGCAGAATCACATGGCCTATTGTGCGCGCTGTTTTCTGCTGATGCCAATCTGCGTCAGGAAGCTTGGGTGGATTCATTGTTGAGTGAGCACATCGAGCCCTGTAATCTTGAAGCGCAGCAGGCTTATCGTACTCTGCAGCGTCTGTTTAAAGTCACGGCTGAGGCCTTTGCGGCGGAGGATTTTTCCCTTCCCCTTTTGCTGCCCGAAGATGAAATGCCTTTGGGAGAGCGCATCGATCATTTGGCAGAGTGGTGTCAGGGCTATTTAACTGGGCTTCATTTGCTGGGGATTGCCCTAAAAGATAATCCCAATAAGGATATTCAAGAAGCGCTCACGGATCTCCTTGATATCTCGCAAGTTGAGTTGACGCCTGAAGATGAAAAGGACCCTGAAAGCGAAGCGCGGTACCTGGAATTGGTCGAATTTGTCAAAGTGGCGGTGCTGACTATTGCAACTGAGTTGCGCCAGCTGTTTCAACAGAAGCAAGATGCAATCGTCCACTGATGTTGCAATCGTAGGAGGGGGCTTGGTCGGGGCCTTGTTGGCTTTGCTACTCGCCCGTGATGGCCGCAAGGTGCTCATCGTTGAGAAAAAAATTCTCCGTGATCTCTCAGCTGAGATCG
>JAJZUD010000080.1 GCA_021848625.1 Pseudomonadota bacterium | reverse complement strand
AAGGCAAACAAAGAAGCCTCTTGATGTTTAATGATATAATCACTAGCCGCAATAGTGAGCAGTATTAGAACTACTGCCTTTAACCAAGCACGCAAATTATTTTCTAAAGGCCGGATGGAGAGAATCCGAAAATAGCGCGTCCCAAAGTAAAAAGTCAAAAATGCGATAATTAATACAAATGTGGCACTCAAGAAAGCAACATGCCAACCAAAATATTGCTGAATATATCCTGCAAAACTTGTTGCTAAAATAATCCCGAGATTGATCCCAACATAAAATAAAGTAAACCCACTATGCCGCCTGGGATCATCTTCGCTATACAATGAGCCAACCATGCTGGACACATTTGGTTTTAAAAGCCCTGTCCCCAAGGTGATAATCGCCAACGATAACGCCCCCAAGGCTACACTTTGCGTCAGCGCAATTAACGCATACCCTGCACTTAAAAACAAAGAGCCCAATAAAACTGCCCAACGATGCCCGATCCATTGATCTGCAATATATCCACCGATAATTGAATTAATGTAGGCCAATGCAGTCACAGAGCCCAAAATACCATAGCTGACCGTATCATCCAGATGAAAAACATTAATCAAATATAAAATCAACAGAGCCTGAATCACGTAGAAACCATAACGCTCCCACATTTCAGTGAGGAAAAAGATACTCAAGGCTTTAGGTTGTCTCATTCTCAATTTATTTACTCCTCATGATGTGCATCGATTTTAGCACAAATTTTAGCTTTGCGTACAGCATTCCCTTTAACAGCAAGGATTTCAATTGGATAGCCTTGAATTTTAATGGAGGTGTGAGGCGTGGGAATTGCCTCCAAATACTCGACAATCAAGCCGCTTAAAGTCTTAGGACCATCGGTGGGCAGAGATAGATTTAAATCCCGATTAAGATCCCGAATCGTCATGGATGCATCCACCAAAGTGGAACCATCCTTCAATTCACGGGTATGCAAATGCGCAGAAGGTTGGCTAAAATCAGTAAATTCGCCGACAATTTCTTCCAAAATATCTTGCGCCGTGACTAAACCTTGAATATCGCCATATTCATCCACCACCAAGGCCAAGTGGGTAGAATGCTGCTGAAACTGGATCAGTTGTTGCTGCAAACTGGTCGTCTCTGGGATAAAGTAAGGAGGATCGAGCAAGGTTTCCAGAATCGGGAGTGGGTTTTCAACTTCCATCGGCAAATTAATTACTTTACGCACATGCAAAATCCCTAAAACATGATCAATACTATCGCGATACACTGGCAGTTTTGAAAAAGAAGTGGTTTTCAATTGCGTTAAAATATCCGACCAAGGATCATCAAGGTCAATTCCCACAATACTTTGCCGAGGCAACATGGCATCTTGAACCGTAGCATGTTCTAAGTCTAATACTCCGAGCAACATATTTTTGTGAGTTCCATTTAAAGCATGGCCAGAGGCGCGCACCACGCTGCGTAATTCCTCACTGGTTAGGGGGTCCAGTGCTTTACGATCTTTCACATTAACGCCAAAAACGCGCAAAATACTATTGACGATGCCATTCAATAAAAAAACCAAAGGATAAAGCAGGGTCTGCAGGATTCTAAGTGGCAAAGTGGCCGGAAAGGCAAAGGCTTCAGGCCTTAACGCTGCCAGTGTTTTGGGTAAAATTTCTGAAAATAATAAGATGAGCAAGGTCAGAATAATCGTGACCGCGACCACTCCCGCATCGCCAAATAATCGGCTGGCAACAATAGTGGCCAAAGAAGAAGCTAAAATATTGGCAAAAGTGTTACCAATCAAAATAACACCGAGCAGACGATCTGGGCGCTTGAGTAAGTTTTCAGCGCGCTTTGCCGCCCGGGATTTTTTAGCCAAATGCCGCAGACGATAACGGTTTAAAGCCATCATGCCTGTTTCTGATCCTGAAAAAAAACTGGAAATCACAATGAGTCCAAGCACAATCCCCAACAAAACAATGTTGATCATTTCACCAAACCTTACAAAATTCACACAAGAATCATTATACAAGGCTGTACCGGCATAGACAAACTCGAAAGCGAGTGCTATAGTGGGGGCGTGTAAAAGATGCTGTCTGCGTTGTTAGCGAGGCTATGATATCCTGAGCTAATACTTCAAAAATTGGAAGTTGCATTTTTGAGACGGTGTGCAAGCCGACCTTGAGCCGGAAGCCTAAAATCCCAAAATCAACATCCGCCCTGAACATCTAAAGCGTTCAGGTATTTAAAGGCTAGCGGCAGGGTGGACGGCGCCCTCTTCCCTTCGGAGGACTGGTTTTGTGAGTGCAATTTCCGTGCTGCGTTCTCGCATGAAGATCATGCGACAAAGCTTAAGCATCAAGGAGCAGACAGACGCAGCAGCTGCATTTTGGTCGCTGTTGTCAGCCTCTTCTTTTTTAGACGCAGCCACGCATATTGCCGTTTATCTCGCCCAGGGCGGGGAGTTAAATTTGCAAATCACCATTGAAGCGCTTTGGCGGCAAAATAAGCGCCTTTATCTACCCAGTTTGCAGGAGCAGAAACTGATTTTTAAACCCTACCAACCTCATACACCTCTAAAAAGCAATCGTTTTGGCATCTTAGAGGTAGAGACAGGGCCTGCCTTTCCAGCAGAGCAGCTGGATCTAGTTTTAGTGCCCCTTATTGCCTTTGATACAGCTTGTCACCGCATTGGCATGGGCAAAGGCTATTATGATCATACTTTCGCGTTTCGCAAACAGCTCTTAGATCCCAAACCCTTCTTACTGGGCTGTGCTTATGATTTTCAAGAGCAATCACTTTTTACACCCGCCACGCATGATGTAAGCATGGACGCTATTTTAACGCCTACACAAAAAAAATTCCCCGCTGCAGCAAGTGCAAGCAGGGAGATTTTACGACTGATTAAATAGAACGAGTCGAAACGCTTAGGGTTTGATTAATGGGTCAAGGCCAAAATTTGGACGAATCCACTCAGGCAACAATCCCCACCATACGCCACGTACAGCTACAAAATCGAATCCCACCTCTTCATCTGGCAAAACAGACTTGGATGATGGCATGCTGGTTGGGCTGGTTAAGCTGCTTGCGTGACTTGCATCAGGGCTACTACTAACTGCTGAGCCCACGGATACAGAGGAGGAGATGGGTGATTCAACCCGCTTCGCATCAACTGCTTTTTCCAGCTCTTCTTGTAGCTCCTCGAAATGCTGAGAAAAATCTAAGCATAACCTTTTTAGATCTCTGGCTCTGTCGGCCACAGGAGACTTTTCTTTGAAAGTTTGTAAATAATCCAGATCGCTCATAATCAACCAAAGCAAATTACGAGCTAGCTGCCCCTTCTCTTTTTCTGAATCAACTTCATCTAACTGAGCACATGCCTTCCAGTCACCTTTTGCTACATGTTCTTGCTTTTGCTTGACCACCTCAGCGTCTCCTGAGTAATGCCTGGTCAAAACATCTTGCATCGCGACCAAGTATTGTTCACCTGTATAAGGCTTAATTTCTAATGGAGCTTGCATTTTTATTATTATCCTATAATTTTTTAACGGGAGCGAATTATACACCTAAATAATATTAATGTCAATCATTTGTGCACGACATCTTGAAATTCTAGAGCTGAACCTCCATATTAATGTAAAGCACGGCATAATCAGTTGGAGACAAAGATGGATATCGATAAATTCACTAAAAACTTACAAGAGGCTCTGCAAACGGCGCAAAGTTTAGCGATTTCTGCACAAAACAACCAAATTGACGCCCTACATGTTTTTCTAGCTCTACTGGAAAGCCCGGATAGCAGCGCCTCTGCGCTTTTAAGCCAGTCTGGAGTGCAACTCAAAGCTTTATACGATGCCCTTAAAGCAGCGATTGCTGAACTCCCTAAATTACAAGGCAGTATGGAACACTTAAGCGTCCATCCTGAATTATTACGCCTGCTCACTGAAGCAGAAAAATATGCAAAAGAGCAAGGCGATGCCTATATTTCCAGCGAATGGTTTATTCTTGCCGCACTGGATGATAAAGGCCCACTCGGCAAGATATTAAAAAAAGCAGGTTTAACCCGCAATATCTTATTACCCATTATTCAAAAAACCAGAGGAACCAGCAAAGTGATGAACCAAAATGACGAAGAACTCCGCGGAGCCCTACAAAAATACACCATCGATCTCACCGAACGCGCCCTCAAAGGCAAATTAGACCCGGTCATTGGCCGAGACGATGAGATCCGCCGTTGTATTCAAGTTTTGCAACGCCGCACTAAAAATAATCCTGTCTTGATTGGTGAGCCTGGGGTGGGCAAAACCGCCATTGTGGAAGGCCTGGCACAACGGATTATCAATGGCGAAGTCCCCGAGGGCTTAAAAAACAAAAAAGTCCTCTCACTGGATATGGGTGCATTGCTTGCTGGGGCTAAGTTTCGCGGCGAGTTTGAAGAACGCTTAAAAGCAGTGCTCACCGATATTGCCAAAAACGAAGGCCAAATCATTTTATTCATTGACGAAATTCACACCATGGTCGGCGCGGGCAAGGCTGAAGGCGCGATGGATGCAGGCAACATGCTCAAACCCGCATTGGCTCGAGGCGAACTCCATTGCATGGGCGCAACTACTTTGGATGAATATCGTCAATATATTGAAAAAGACGCCGCCTTAGAACGCCGTTTTCAAAAAGTCTTGGTGGATGAGCCCAGTGTTGAAGACACGATTGCCATTTTACGTGGCTTAAAAGAAAAATACGAAGTCCATCATGGCGTTGAAATCACTGACCCCGCCATTGTTGCTGCAGCCACACTCTCACATCGCTATATTACTGACCGCCAACTTCCCGATAAAGCCATCGACTTGATTGATGAGGCAGCCAGCCATATCCGTATGGAAATTGACTCCAAACCTGAGGAAATCGACCGCCTAGATCGGCGCTTGATTCAACTTAAAATTGAACAAGTGGCCTTGAAAAAAGAAAATGACTCCGCTTCCAAAGAACGCCTCAAACATTTGGAGGAGGAAATCAGCAAATTGGAAAAAGAAAGCGCAGATCTAGAAGAAATTTGGAAAGCTGAAAAAGCGCAAGTTCAAGACTCCAGCAAAATTAAAGAATCCTTAGAGCAAGCTAAGCAAGCGCTAGAAGATGCGCGACGCAAAGGGGATTTAGGCAAAATGTCTGAATTACAATATGGCAAAATCCCTGAACTGGAAAAGAAACTGCAAAGCGCCAATAGTGAGGAGAAAAAACCCACTCGCCTTCTTAAAGATGCAGTCACCGAAGATGAAATTGCCGAGGTGGTCTCGAAGGCCACGGGAATCCCCGTCAGCCGCATGATGGAGGGCGAAAAAGAAAAATTACTGCGCATGGAGTCGGTGCTAGAAAAACGCGTTGTAGGGCAAGATGAGGCGACGATCGCAGTCTCCAAGGCGATTCGCCGTTCACGCTCTGGTCTCTCTGACCCCAATCGCCCCATTGGTTCCTTCTTATGCCTGGGCCCAACAGGCGTCGGCAAAACGGAACTTGCCAAAACTCTGGCGCAATTTATGTTTGATACGGAAGAAGCACTGATTCGTGTTGACATGTCTGAATTCATGGAAAAACATTCCGTCTCGCGCTTAATTGGCGCTCCCCCGGGCTATGTCGGTTATGAAGAAGGTGGATATTTGACCGAATTAGTCAGGCGCAAGCCCTATTCCGTCATTTTGCTTGATGAAATTGAAAAGGCACATCCAGATGTTTTTAATATTCTGCTACAAGTCCTAGATGATGGGCGCCTCACCGATGGTCAAGGTCGCACGGTAGACTTTAAAAATACCATTATCATGATGACTTCCAATTTAGGCTCAGACTTGATCCAAGAAGCAGCGAAAAATCAGGATTATCAAAGCATGAAGGCGCAGGTTATGACGGTTGTCTCTAAGCATTTTCGCCCTGAATTACTCAATCGCATTGATGAAGTCGTAGTCTTCCGCCCTCTTGGAGAAGCGCAAATTACTAGCATTTGCAAAATTCAACTGGAACGCTTACGCTTGCGCCTGGAAGAACGTGACCTCAAATTAGAAGTCTCTGAAGCCGCTTTAGAAAAACTTGCAGAAATAGGCTATGATCCAATTTATGGCGCTCGCCCTTTAAAACGAGCGATTCAGCAATATATTGAAAATCCGCTGGCGCAAAAACTGCTCTCAGGTGTATTTACTGGCAAGCACGCCGTAAAAGTCTCCGTTGCAGATGGAGTGTTTCAATTTAATTGAAGACACTCTTTTAAACGAGCTAATTCCGGACGCAGGCCAGAGACCAGCTCCTCCAAAAGTTGGAGCTGCTTTGGGTTGAAATGCGTATCGAGAAGCTGTTTCTCTATTGCAAGGCGATAAGTCTTGATTAAGGCGGGAAACATTTTCTCTAAGGCGCTAACCTGCATGTCCAAAGCTGCAAAGATATTGTTTAACTGATGTGTATCCATCTTCAATTCTCC
>JAJZUD010000079.1 GCA_021848625.1 Pseudomonadota bacterium | reverse complement strand
CTTTAATCGCGTGGCAGACCGTTTAGGAAAGGGGTTTTAATTTAAAAGGTTTCAACTATAAGTTGACCATCAGATCGAAAGATCCTTCAAAAGCATCTCACTATAAGTGAGGCATTTTCTGGCAGCAATGCTCGAAATCAAAAGCATCTTGCTATAAGCAAGGCATTTCCAGTTGTTATTTTCATTGGGATCAATACGGCAAGCTATAAGCATGCTGACTTTCAGCGCATTTTTGCTTGCGATTGAAATCCTTTATTCAAAAATGATAAGAAACGAATGGAGAATTTTTATGAATGCAGAAGAAACCAGAAAATTTTTATTGAATGAAACATCATATGGCTTGCTCAGTACCGCTCAACGTCAAATCAGAGAGGCCACTGAAATTACGCCACACATCAGAAAAATACTCAATGAAATTGTCACACCTGAGGCAGTTGAAAAGGTCACGCAAATGTTTATCGAAAAGTATGAGTCTGAAGAAAAGTCTTAACCAACCAAAAGGAGAAAATATGTCAAATCAAAGTAGTAATCAGTAGTATGCCAAAAAATTGTTGAGCCTCGGGCGCGCAAGCGCTGTAACTCAAGGGGGGTAGTGTATCCTTGAGAACGCTCCACAATGCACTTAACGTTTCCCTTTAAATGCTCAGCATCGATTACTCAAAAAATTGAACAGACATGTTGAAACCATTATGAGTACTATTACATCAAGAAAGAATCGCTTTATAAAAGATCTCATGGATCATCTTGCTAAATTGCCGGATGGGGCCTGGGGCTACCGTAAAAAAATGAAGATAAATTTGCGCAGTCTGGCAAATGATATGGCCTATTTGTCAATTGATTGAGTTGGCTAAACCAGGTATCAATTCGGATGTTTCTGTGTTGTGATTTTTATGCAAAGTAGAAAAGGCGACTTCGGTCGCCTTTTTTCTAAGGGTTGTGTTCAGTTTAGATAAAATTATACAGTCAAGCCTATTTGTTTCTCTTTCAAATCATGCACCGAAAATCCTTTTAGGTAGGGAAAGACGTTTAGCCATGATCCTTGCATATTTGCCATAGACTGTGTCAGCAATACAAAAAGTAGGGTTAGATTGCCGTTAGTAGTATCGCAATACACCCAGTTACCTATTTTTTGAGAGTATGCATGGCGGAAATCTGCAGGTGAATTATCGAATTGTATAAATCCACGATTTAAAATGAATATGCCATCAATTGATGCGCTAGGCATTTCTAAGCGTTTTTCAGGCTCAATAGCATTATTTTCATGAATACCTTTAGCGGTATATATTTCATCAATCCATTTCATAACTGTTTCAGTGGTTGGTCCTTGATAGGCAACTATAAAATTCAAAACGCTAGGTGGAATATAGCCTGAACTCATTGTTTGAACAATATTTCTCTCTAGCAATTTAACATTTCTTGAGGCAATAATTGCTTGGGTTAATCCTTCTTTGTCAAGAGTAGATTTTACCTCGATAGTTGCAATTACAGACTCAATCAGATAGGCATTAATGTCTTCAGAAAGGTGAATTTTTGGGTAATTATTTTTATAAATAACAATATCGAATTGATTGCGAGACCGATCGCCAGGCTCTGAGTTACAACCGATAATTTCTCCTGTGCCTATTGCTGCGATATTTGGCAAATGATTTTTTAAGAAATCCCGAATAAAATGTTCTCTGGGGCTGCCTTTATTTAGTGAGTGCCCAGCAATAGAGGAAACCTTAAAATCACTAGATAATTTTTCTTCAATGTTGTTTAAGTGGGCAGTGAGCATATAGGACAAGAGAGCAAAACAATTCTGTAATTTTATATTACTTGATGTTGGAAGTCATCTTGTTGTATTCGGAGCGGATGCATGACTAAAGCATATTGCTTAAATTGCAATTAAACCATGTTCCTTTTGATATTTCAAGAGTGGTAAAAGATAAAGTGCCATTCATTTGCATCAATATTAGATGCCTTATGCTTGTACTTGCCGAACAAGCAGAACAATCAAGGAATGAAAAATGATGAATGAACATAAAGATACAAATTTGATGGTAAATGATCCTGTGCGAATACCCCGTAAAATTATTCGCATGAGAAGGGTTAGAGGGCTTATTAGTCTAAGCGAAACAACAATCTGGCGGCTTCAGCAGGAGGGTCGCTTTCCTATGCGGATGAGTTTGGGTGCAAGGGCTGTAGGTTGGTTTGAAGATGAGGTTTTGGATTGGATGTATAGTATAGAGCGCAAAAAACCAGCCCCTTCTCGATACCCAAGCTGTCAAAAATCCGTTTAAACCCCTGCTTGTTCGGCAATTTCTATTCGTTGCTTCGCCTTTTTTTATTTTATAGAATGTCGATTTGGTGCAATGACCTATTGTAAATTATTTATCACCAAATCGACATCTACTCTTTTGGTGATAAAAATTCAAGCCACTGCTCATTACACCAAACAGACAAAGTTGGACATGGCAAATAATTTTGTGAGTTAAAATTATAACCCTTGGCCCGACGCCACTAGCCGCTCAAATAGCAAAATATTGGGCATAAAAGTGGTGTATGCACATCTTGTGCCCAATTTTAACTTGACAAAATCAGGCACAACATTTACATTAACGTATTTGGTGCCCTATAAGGAAGTAAAATGAAAGCACTCTCTTTTATTGGAAGAGCCACTGAATTGCAAGCGATGACCGATCTGAAACAAAAAAAGTCAGCCAGTTTATTGGTCATAAAGGGAAGGCGAAGAATCGGCAAAAGCAGGTTGATTGAAGAGTTTGCGCGCAATGATCGTTTTTTAAGATTTGAAGGACTGTTTCCAGTAAAAAAAACCACCGCCCAATCTCAACGTGAGGAATTTGCGAAACAACTTGCCCTGAACTTAAAGGCCCCACAGACTGTTGCCAATGACTGGAGTGATCTTTTTTTGTCACTCGCAAGAGAAGCCCGAACAGGGCGCGTGATCATCGTATTTGATGAAATTTCATGGATGGGTTCAAAAGATTCTGACTTTTTAGGGAAATTAAAACATATCTGGGATACGGAGTTTAAAAAAAACGCGCAGTTAATTCTCATTTTATGCGGGAGTGTTTCAGCTTGGATTGAAGAGAATATTTTACGTAGTACTGGTTTTGTAGGTCGATTATCTTTAGTTTTAGGTTTAGAGGAATTAAGCATTCCGGAATGCAATGCCTTTCTCACTAATATTGGATTTCGTGGCCCGGCTTATGAAAGGTTTAAGATTTTATCGGTTACTGGAGGAATACCCAGATATTTGGAGGAAATTAAGCCGGATCGCCCTGCGGATGAAAATATTAAGGAGCTTTGCTTTGTTAAAACTGGGGTCTTGTTCAGGGAGTTTCAAGAAATTTTTCTGGATATTTTTGCCAAAAAGAGTGACGCGTATAAGAAAATAGTTGAAATTTTAGTTGATGGAGATAAGGAGTTTTCAGATATCGTGAATGCGCTGGGTATGGTTAAAAATGGCCATGTTAGCACACATCTGCATAATCTCATTCAGTCTGGGTTGATTAAACGGGATAATACCTGGAACGTAAAAGACGGCAAAGAGTCCAGCTTAAGCCGTTACCGATTGTCTGATAATTACCTGCGGTTCTATCTAAAATATATTGAAAAAAATAAAAACAAAATTGAGACAAAACACTTTGAAAAACAGGCGCTATCAGCCTTGCCTGGATTTAACAGTATTATGGGGCTGCAATTTGAAAACTTGGTACTCAATAATCGAGACTTTATCTGGAAGAAGTTGCATCTCTATCCCACGGATATTGTCACGGATAATCCGTATTTTCAAAGACCTCAATTGCGTAAAAAAGGCTGTCAAATTGATTATCTCATTCAAACCAAAACCAATGTGCTCTATGCCTGTGAGATCAAATTCTCAAAGGAAGAGGTGAAGTCAGATGTGATCGATCAGATGCGCCAGAAAATTGATAATTTTTACCTGCCTAGAGGGTTTTCAATTATGCCGGTTTTGGTGCATGTAAATGGTGTGAGCGAATCTATTAGCGAGCAAGAGTATTTTAGTCACATTATTAATTTTGCAGAACTGTTTGAAATATAGGGTGTTTGAGGGGGCCATAATATCATGTTGTACCAGGTGGCAATTTTTTGATTTGAATACACCCATTAAAAAAATGACTTTTCTCGGGAAATTGCAAACCTTTTTCTTTTGACTCGGCAAATACCCTGTCGCGTAGGGGAATATTAGAAGTAGGCTGAAGGCCTTTATATTCCTTATGCCCTGGGTGATAAAAGTGGAATTCAGTGCTATCTATTTTTTGATAAATCAGGCTGTCAGTGTGTAGGTAATTCTTGGTTTTGATGAGATCAAGCAGCTTGTAAAATATCCGATAAAAGGTATGGAGTTCACTCGCTTTGCTTTCTGAATTATTTTCGCGCGGCGCAAACTGAAAAAAACACTGATGGTTTAAGGCAAAATAAATGGCTTGCGTTAAATCATTGGTGTCTCTCAAATAGCCTGGTCCCATGAGGATGGGTGAGTAATTTTTCAGATTATAGAATTCAGTGAAGACATTCTGAATCAGCTTTACAGGCATGATACTTTCATCTGTTAAAGCTATAAATCCAGGTGCAACATTGAGTGTCGTCATAATGAGCTGAGTCATCTCAGTGAGTTGGCGGATGGTTAATTTAAGCCCTCTTTCTTCCTGAAGAATGCCCGTCATCAGATAAAAGATGTGACTGTGCGAAACCCGTCCATGATGCCGAAGCTCTTCTTCAAGCAAATACTGGTAAAAGTGCTCCCAGGCTGGATCATGTTTGTGTTGAAACCAGGCATCATCAAAAAGTAAAATCTCGCATTGCCATCGCTCTTCAATTTTTGGGCTATTGGCGATCATATTGAAGGTATGTCTCTGGTCGTGGAGTAGCATGGGTTGTTCTGCTTGAAATCCAAAGTGCTTTTGGATTTTGGTGTGTTTATCATAATCAGATATTTTTAAAGGAAGTAGCACATTTTGGCCGCCTGCAGATAGCTTCCACAAAGAGTTTTGCCAATCTGGCGCATGTTCAGTCATGCTGCCAATCCCCATTTCTCCGGCTTTGAGGAGGCGATACATGATTAAATGGGTCGCATACTCAAAGAAAACTTCGCAGCTTTTATCAAGTACGAGGAATGTTGGGAAGATTTTTCTGGTGGATCCCTCGGCGATCATTGCTCCGTAGTTATATTTCTCTACCCTCAGTTGTAATGTGCCTGGGTCTAAATTGTCGATAATTTTGGCCAGGGTAGGGTTCACCTTTTTAACCCTTGCTCTGATTTTAGCCCACGATACTTCTCTGCTCTCAACGCTGGTGGTGAGATTAATAATGGTCGGATTCACTTTGGGGTCCTTATTGTTATTGATGCCGGAGATTATTTTTGACGTATAGCGATGCAGCCCTGGCCTGTAAAAATACTCACGCCAGAGAATTCTTTATCGAGTTGGGTAACCTGTTTTTTAAGGATATGATCATGGTCTATCATCTGATAGCTGGGCAAAATCGATTCCCCCGCTTTTGCCTGAGGATGAAAGAAACAAAATTCTGAATCGAAAATATCTGCCATTTCGGGCAGTGAGTTGCGATTGAAGTGATCTGCTATATGTGAAAACACCTTCAAAAGCTCACTCATGTGCACCATGTGGGTGCTTTTTTTGCGAAACTGTGGAGAATATTCAAGCAGCATGGAGTGGCCTAAAGAGTGATAACAAGTGCGCCCACTCTCAGCATAGCCCGGCACAAAAATAATTGGTGCGTGCCTTGGCTTATAATGCTCTAAAAATGCATCCTGAATCAGTTTAATGGGGGCAAGCTCTTCATTGTCAGCAACAAGATAGCCCGGCAGGAACTTAGCCGTAAGCGCAAAGAGATGCTTGAGGCTGTCTGTTAAAAATGGATCAGGTTTGAAGTAATGAAGTTTGTCCATGGCTTGAGACATTTGGATTTTAGAAACAAGCCTCTTTCTAAAAAAATGAGGGGAGGGTAAATTGGATGCTTGCAAGTATCGATGTAGTGCGCCCTCTGAATCTTTTTTAAGCCAGTCTTTGCCAAACAACAGAATGGTTGATTGCCAGCTTATATTTTGTTTATGCGCAATCTCCTTAAAAATATGACAGTGCTCCTCTAATCGTAAAGGAGGCGCGATTTCATTGAGATTAAGACGTCTGGAAAGGCGACAATAGCGATCAAAGTTGGTGATTTTGGGAAAAAGAAACAGCGATCGTGCGCCTGAGTGGACGTTCAGCATAGACAGTGGCAGCAGATTATGTTCATCAATGAGTGAAAAGGTTTGTCCTGGTTTCAATACCGCAGCAGGCGTAATCGTCTCATTATTTTCTATAAACACTTCAAACTGTTTTTCAATGACAAGAATAAATCCAATATCTGAAGATAAATCTGTTGAAATGAGCTGGCCTTTTTCAAAAATGCGCTCACCAAATGCAAATTGCCTTTTAATAATTTTGCAGGGCGCTTTATTTTTAGTTATTTTTTTTAAAATATTTGATAATTCTGTATTGGCAGATTCAATTATTTTTATATTATTTTCAAATTCCATCTTAAAA
>JAJZUD010000078.1:4136-6778 GCA_021848625.1 Pseudomonadota bacterium | reverse complement strand
CGCATGCGCCAAATAATCCTCTTGGTGGTGGATAGTTCTTTGTCGAGCGATCAATCACCCATTACCAATGCGGATATTGGGGAGGTGAGCCCGCAGTCCTTCAAAGAGAATTTACTTTTAAAGTTAAAAGCACAGCAGTTGGCAGAGCCTGATATCACCCGTTTGATTGTACAAGTTGAGGCCTCGGACCCTGAGGCCTTAGCCTATTGGGCGGAGGAGGGGGTACATGCGCGGGTGGACGATCGCGTGCTCAAGCTTTTTGTAAATTTGACCTGCCAGAAATATTATCTGATTGGTGAGCAAAGTTTTGCCTTGCCTATTCGTCAGCGCTTAATTGATTTATTGGCAAAATATCTTGTCTGGTTTCCCGATGCCGGTCATTGGATTATGCTCGATACACCGCAAGTTTTTTGGCAAAGAGTTGGTGAATTAATTGCGCAGGGGTTATATAATGAACACTCAACATCTCACAAAAATCTGTAACACTTTTAGCTTAGGTCAACCACTGGGCGAGGCCTTGAGGGTGGTGGGTGGGCTTTTACACCGTATGTGGAAAATAAACACAACAAGTGGGATGTATGCGGTGAAAGAGCTGTCAGCAGATCAAATACAAGATGAAGCTGTCAAGCGTCATTATGAGTGGACTGAAGAAGTGGCGGCGCGTTTTGCAGAGCAAGGCCTTCCCGCTATTGCTGCTTTGAAATCGCAGGGGAAGCATTTGCTGGAGATCGAAGGGGCGTATTTTTTGGTCTATCCTTGGGTTGAAGGTATTGTGATTGATTCCAAATGTATTTCTCAGGTCCATGCCCTTAAAATTGCAGAAGTCTTGGCGCAAATCCACTGCACTCATTTAGTCGGGCTCAGCATGGCCAAATTGCCGGAAATGCTTTATACAGCAGAGCAGCTGCAAGCGATTTTCAAAAAGGCAGAGGCATTTCGTTGTCCTTTCGCAGCGGATTTACGTGCGCACGAGCCAGATTTGCTGGCAATGCAAGAGGCCCATGCTCGTTCCATTGCGCCTTTAAAACAACACGAAGTGTTGACACATGGGGATTTGGATCAAAAAAATGTGTTGTGGACTCAGGCCAAACAGCCTATTTTAATTGATTGGGAGGCAGCTAGCTTGATCAATCCAACTTATGATTTGATCAATACGGCGCTTAATTGGTCGGGCATTATCACAGCGCAATTTGATCAAGATTTATTTTTGCAAATGATCAGGCGGTATCAACATGCGGGTGGAGTGATCGATAAGAAGCTTTTGCCTAGCGCATTGGATGGAGCCTATAGCTGGATCAATTGGATGGTCTATAACATTGAGCGTGCTTGCACACCAGCGGAATCAGAGCAAAAAACCATTGGGATCGCTCAGGTTGGCCAAACCTTAGCGGCGCTGTTGCGCTTGAAACGCTATCAACCGTGTTTACTTGCAGCGCTTTGTGATTGATCAGAAGCCCGCTATACTGAGCGCATGGTTGTCTCATCATTCAATAATACCATAATGCAAAAAAAGACTCTCGTTTGGCTGCTTTCCCCCATGGTGATGGCAATGCCTTTGGCTATTGACGTCAATATTCCTGCCTTTCCGAGTATGGCGAGTCTTTTTCGCGTGAGCCCAGGCTTAATGCAAATGGCGCTCACCCTCTTTATGTTGGCTGCAGGGTTCTCCCAGTTGGTCATCGGCCCGCTGTCGGATCATTTTGGACGGAAGCGGATGCTTTACGCATCTCTTTTGGTTTTTGTCTTGGGAGTGACTTTATGTGCATCGGCAGAGGATATTACGGAGCTGATTCTGTTTCGCATTGTCGAGGCGGCGGGCAGCTGTGGGTTAATGGTGCTGAGTTTTGCAATCGTTCGGGACTTGTTTGATGGTAAAGAGAGTGCAGAGTGTTACAGTTACTTAAATGGTGTCATTGCAGTCTCCCCCATCTTTGGTCCTTCAGTGGGCAGCTTTATTGATGTGTATTGGGGCTGGCGTGCCACTTTTTTGTTTTTGTTATTGATTATCCTCTGGGCGTTTATCGCCACGGCCCTACGCCTACCAGAAACACGTTCTCCCTCGCATCAAGAGCGTCTCCAAGCAAATTGGTTGAGGGAATACGGCCCTATTTTGCGTCATAAAAGCTTTCTGTGTTATAGCTTTGTGAGTGCAACCGGGCTCTTGTATTTCTACTTGTTTTGCTCGATGTCGCCCTATATTATTATTCGCCTCTTGCATATTCCCGAAACGCATTATGGCTATTATTTTGCCTTTATGGGCGTCTCTTTGTTTATTGGGAGTTTTATTTCAGGCGCAGTGATTGATAAGATTGGTGTTGCGCCTACTTGCGCTTTGGGGTGTGTGCTCTCTGCTGTGGGTGGTCTTTTGATGCTGGGTTGGTATGAGGTGACTGGTTTGACCATTCACAATTTTATCTGGCCGATGCTGGTGATGGGCATTGGAGGTACTTTTTCTCTCGGGGCGGCAACAGGCTTGTCGATGGAGCCCTTCCCTGATGCGGCAGGTGCAGCAGCTGCTTTAGGGGGTGCATTCCGTTTTGTTTTTGCTGCGGCAGTCGGGTCACTTTTAATTACCAAACACATTAGCTCCACTTTGCCGCTCTCGCTTGCCGCAATTGGATTTAGTTTATTTAGTTTGCTGG
>JAJZUD010000078.1:0-4126 GCA_021848625.1 Pseudomonadota bacterium | reverse complement strand
GAGGGCATCATTCTCGCAATAGCGCTTGACAGTGTGTTTGCACATACTGGCACACTTGTTGAATATACGCCTGGACTTCTTCATCAATCAAAGTGCGTTCAGGATGTTGCAAGATCAGAGCCAGAGCCAAGCTTTTTTGGTCTG
Organism: Pseudomonadota bacterium; assembly: GCA_021848625.1. Classification (GTDB taxonomy): domain Bacteria; phylum Pseudomonadota; class Gammaproteobacteria; order Francisellales; family CACEW01; genus JAJZUD01. Next base: position 3,982 of record JAJZUD010000078.1, on the reverse strand, counting down.
AGGCAAGACGCTCACCGGTATAGACATCAAATAATTTGACTTCCTGCAAGAAAGTGCAAGGTACGGCTTTGATGGCTGCAATTAAATCGCCTGCAGGTAAATCGCGGTTGACTAAAAAGGCTAAATCACGACGAATACTGGGATATTTAGAGACAGGCATAAAGGGACGAATTTGGCCTTGTTGCAATAGGGAAAGCTTGATTTCAAAAATAAAAACGTCATTGGGCAGGTCAAGGGCATGCGCTGTTTTGGGGTGGAGTCTTCCAAAATAACCTTGATTGTCAGTGCCCGTAATCAGCGTTGCACTTTGTCCAGGGTGAAGAAAAGGAGGGAGATTCGCTGTCACGCATTCGGCTTGGACTCGTGCCAAATCTAGCATGTTTTCAAGCAGGCCTTTTAGAGTAAAAAAATCGCCTTCTCCAGATAAAGCACCCGCGATCACCCATTCTTCCTCAGCCATTTTGCCTACAAAACGGGGGCCAATTTCAAAAAGTTTCACAGAGTCTTGCTGGCGATGCAGATTGTATTGCAAAATTTTGAGCAAACTGACACTGACCTGTTGACGCATAATGGCCAAGTCCGCACTAATGGGGTTGGAAAGCACAAAAGGAGCAGTACTGGCAAAATGGGTGTGCCAGGTGGGGTCGACAAAGCTATAACTCAACACCTCTTGCAAGCCAGCTTCGATCAAAAAGTGACGCAAAGCCTGGGTTGAAGTGATGCGCTCGGGCAGAAAATGTTGCGTTAAACTGGGGTGGGGGGGCTCGCCCGGAATATTTTGATATCCGTAAATGCGGGCTAATTCTTCGATCAGGTCAACTTCAATTTGTAAATCAAAGCGGAAAGAGGGGGGGGTGATTTTGAGGCAAACATCAGATACAGACTCAACTTGACATTGAAGTTCAGCGAAGGTCTTATGAATAAAGTCCAAGGGAAGTGAGAGGCCCAGCAGCTTTTCGATCCGTTCAATGCGGAGCAAAATGGCTGAGGGTTGGGGTAAATAGCGCGCGTCTTCATAGCGCTCAATGGGCTCAGCCTGTCCGCCGCAAATGTCCATGATCCACTGGCTTGCCAAAGATAAGGCGCGTACGGGGAGTGTTGGATCAACGCCACGTTCAAAGCGATGGGAAGAGTCTGTATGTAAGCCATAAGAACGTGCTTTTCCTGCGAGTGCCAATGGTTGAAAGAAGGCCGCTTCTAGAAAAATTTCTGTGGTGTGAGTCGTGACACTAGAATCAAATCCTCCCATGATGCCTGCTAACGCTAGAACTTGATTTTCGTCACGAATCACCAGTGTCTCTTTATGGAGGGTGATTTCGGCCTCGTTGAGCAGTTTGACTTTTTCATGGCCTTTTGAGAGGCTGACGGCTAAGGGCAGTTGAAGTTGTGTCGCATCAAAAGCGTGCATGGGCTGGCCTGTAAGCAGCATGACGTAATTTAGGATATCTACAATCGGTGAGATGCTACGCAAGCCAGAACGTTGCAGCTGCTTGACCATCCAAGCGGGCGTGGCTTTTTGATTATTGACGCCACTGATTTTTTGTAGACAGTAGAGCGGTGCGGCTTCTGCTGCCTCGAGTTTCACTTGATTTTGGCCCGCTTTCACCGGTTGAAGTTTCACGGAGGTGGGGTTGAAGGGTGCGTGATTGCTCAGGGCGATTTCACGGGCAATCCCTTCCAGGCTTAGGCAATCCCCACGATTAGGGGTCAATTCAATGCTGATTTGATGGTCGTCTAAATCTAAATACTGGCGGATGTCTTGGCCAATTGGCGCATCAAGTGGCAGCTCCAAGATGCCATCGATGGTTTCAGGGAGTCCCAGTTCTTTTTCAGAACACAGCATGCCTTGAGAGAGAACGCCTCGTAATTTAGCCTCTTTAATGACAAAATCACCAGGCAAAACAGCACCCACAGTGGCGACGCATACTTTAATCCCTGCGCGGGCATTTTTGGCGCCGCAGACGATGTTTAAAGGGGCTAAAAGGCTGCCGATATTGACCTGGCAAACGCGGAGGCGGTCTGCATCAGGATGTTGCACGGCTTCCAAAACTTCACCTACAACAACCCCTTGAAAAGGCGGAGCGATGGGAGTGCATTCATCTACTTCCAGTCCGAGCTGAGTCATTTGTTCACAGAGAGCCTCTGTTGAACCCGTCAATTGAGGATTGAAAAGGCTGCGCAGCCAAGATTCAGAAAATTTCATGCAAACTCCAACACATTATAATTGCCCAATAAAGCGGACATCATTTTCAAATAATACACGCAAATCTGTGATGCCATAACGCACCATAGTCAGACGTTCAATCCCCATGCCGAAGGCAAAACCCTGATATGCTTCTGGATCAATCTTCACATTCCGTAATACATTAGGGTGCACCATGCCACAACCCAAGACTTCAAGCCAGCGGTTGTTAAACCACACGTCCACCTCGGCGGAAGGTTCAGTGAAGGGGAAAGAGTGTGGTCGAAAGCGGATGGCTAATTTTTCTTCAAAGAAGTAATGCAAGAAAGACTCAAGTAAGCCTTTTAAATGGGTGAAACGGATATCCTGATCCAGCCAAAGCCCTTCCATTTGGTGAAACATCGGCGAGTGGGTTTGGTCATAGTCGCAACGATACACACGGCCCCCGCTAATAATCCGTAACGGAGGTTGGGTTGTTTCCATAAAGCGAATTTGCACATTTGAAGTATGTGTGCGTAGGAGGCGGCCATCACCGAAATAAAAAGTATCATGTGCAGCGCGTGCAGGATGGTGTTCTGGGATATTGAGCGCAGTAAAATTATGAAAATCATCCTCAATTTGCGGGCCTTCTGCTAAGTGAAAGCCATTTTCAATGAAAAAGCGTTGGATGCGTTCGAGGGAGTGGTTAATTGGATGGGCGTGGCCTAGTTTAATGCGTGTGCCAGGGAGGCTGATATCCAGTTTTTCCCGCGCCAATTCAGCTTGCAACTGTGCGCTTTCAAGTTGGGCTTGCCGCTGTTGAAACGCTTCTTCCAAAACGCTTTTGACTACATTGACTTTTTGGCCAATTAAAGGGCGCTCTTCAGGGGGTAAATGGGCCATAGACTTGAGAATATCCGTAAGCTGCCCTTTTTTGCCTAAAATAGAGACTTTAAATTCGTACAGGGCTTGAACATTTTGAAGAGTGGGAATGGTTTCCAAGGTTTGTGTTTGGATGTCTGCAAGTGCTTTCACAAGTGGCTTTTAACTCGAAATAAGAAGGCTTCATTTTAGCATGTTTGTTGGTAAAATCAATCAGGCCAAAGTCAGGCTCGAATGAATTGAGATTGGCTGCCAAACCAGCGTGTAATGAGTTTTTGTGCCTGCTCGGGATGCTCAAGCAGCATGCGGTCAGCGAGCATTTTAATTTGTGGCAAAAGATGTTGGTCGCGCATCAAGGAGGCAAAGCGGAAATGGACACTCCCTTTTTGACGGGTGCCTAGAAATTCACCTGGGCCGCGCAGTTCTAAATCTTTCTCTGCCAAATAAAAACCATCTTGTGAATCACGTAGGGCAGTGAGGCGCGCTTGTGCGGTTGCTGAAAGTGGGGCTTGATAGAGCAGAATGCAGGCACTTTCTTTATGGCCGCGGCCAACGCGCCCACGTAGCTGATGCAGTTGCGATAAACCCATGCGCTCTGGATTTTCAATGACCATAATGCTGGCATTAGGGACGTCGACACCCACCTCGACCACAGTGGTTGCAACAAGGACATCTAGCTTGCCTGATTTAAATTGCTGCATGATGGTTGATTTTTCTTCGGTTTTTAAGCGGCCGTGTAATAGGCCAATTCGTAATTTGGGGCATTCTTTCTGTAGGCGCAAAAAAGTGGCGATAGCCGCCTCGGCATCAAGGGCTTCAGATTCTTCAATCAAAGGGCAAATCCAATAGGCCTGATCACCCTTGCCTGAGGCCTCATTCAAGCGGGTGATGACCTCATTGCGTTTGAGCTCAGAGATCAGGGCGGTTTTAATGGGCTGA
>JAJZUD010000077.1 GCA_021848625.1 Pseudomonadota bacterium | reverse complement strand
TTATGAATACAGCTTCTAAATTTATATTGAATCATTGTTTATTTTATGGTACATTTCTGCCCTTATGTAGAAATGAATAAGGGTTGGAAAGGAATAAATGAGTTATCTAGCTGCTGATCGTATTGCACACATGACTGCAGAGCAGTTGTTTCGTTGGATTCAGATTGAAAAAAAGCATCCTTCTGGGCATTTAGAAGCATTGGAGGCGCAATTTATGCAAATTGCAAATCCTGATGATGTCAATGGTCTTTTGGAAATTTTAGGTAAAGAGCCGACCTTTGAAAATGCGGTGCGATATATTTACTGGGATTATCCAAAAGTCCAAAAAAACAAAGTATTCTCTCCTGTAAAGCCAGCAGTTTCATTGGAGGAATGTGATGCGGAAATTGAGCTTAAACACAGAACAGTCAAAGCAAAGCGGGTTGGCCCGATTGATGAGGTTGGGATGAGGCCATCGGCATTAAAGATGGAGCCAAAATATTTTATAAATCCTCTTCTGTCGCCCATCAAGCTTTCTGCTACCCCTAGTCCCAGTAGTTTTTCTTCGGAGAGCCCGCGGCGTTCACCTTCCCCCTCCCCGTTTCTGCGTAATTTTCAGAAGTCCGCCCACAGGCCTGATTCACTTTTTACTGTTAATCCATGTTTGGCGAGCATGGGGTGTGACGCGTACGGCAATACTTATCCTTCTGGGTATTACTCTCCGGTTAGGTAATACCGATCCAATGTTTGAATAGGACTTACTGCCTGCTCAAACAGTCCTCACTTTGCTCCGGAACTCGCGATCAGCAAATCCTATCCAAACATTGGATCGGTATAAGATGTCTGCGGCTTGAGAAAAGGGGGTGGGGCTCTGCTAGACATTTTGCAAAAAAGTCGGTAGAATGCCCCTCCATCGTGGTTATGCCGACGTGGTGAAACTGGTAGACACGCCATCTTGAGGGGGTGGTGGGGCAACCCGTGAGAGTTCGAGTCTCTCCGTCGGCACCATTTTGATGTTCGAAGAAGTACAAAACTGTTCTTAAAGCCAATAAAATTAAGCAAAAAATAAAATTAGCTGTCCGGTGAGATTCGCTAAAATGTGTATACTTCCCTTGCCAATATGTATACCATTGTGTATATTTTTATGTATACCAACAGAGTGAATCATGGCAAATAACATAGACGAAGCACCTGAAATTTTTCTGATTAATGAAGCAGGCGTAGAGCAAAAATTGGATGGGAAGAAACTCTGTCTTCATTATTCAGATGGGATAAAAGTGACCATAGAGGTTGATTTTCCAAAACGCCCTAAAAAAGAAATTGTCATCCGTGGCTATCATGGCACAGAAGAATTCGCTGAAAGTGAGAAATATGTGATTTTCAATTTACAACCAGGCGGCTGTAATCTTGTTAGTTTAACGCCAGAAGCGCATGTGTGGAAAGCATCGAAGTAGACGCATACGGTGACAGACATGAAGATTAGAATCGATCATTTGAATATTTTGGTTGAAGATTGGGATAAGACTGTTGCGTTTTATCATCAGTTGTTTGGCTTTATTGATGGAAAACATGTGCCAGGTGGACGTAAAAATTATCTCTACACTGCTGATCGACGCACAGCTCTGATTCACTTAAGTACCTTGGAATCAAAGGAACGGACTTTGGCCAATCCAGAGAGTCCATTTCAGGTTCAAGCCACGCCTGGTTCACAAAATCAAAATACGGGGGCTTTGGATCATGTTGCCTTAGTGGTTGGGTCAGCCGATTTTGATTTGCTGATTAAAAAACTAGATGCCTTAAAAATTGCCTATCGCATTTCCAGGGAGACGCCGCGGCAGATGTGGTTTTTTGATCCGAATGGCGTTAAGCTTGAGTTGACTGATAAAGAGGAGAAATAAAAATGCGTTTTGTAATGAAAATGATGTGGATAGGATGGGCACTGACAGCAACGGCTTTTGCAGATGGAGCTCCAGCCTCAGGAAGTCATGCAGCACAGGGAGTAAGCCAAGCAGCAGGACAGATGCAATCACAAGCTGATCAGGCTGTGGCTCAAAAAGATCAAGCGGCAGCACAGGTTCAAGGTGCGACAGTCTCTGCAATGCAGCAGGGTGTATCCCAAACGCAGCAAGTTGCTAATCAGTTGAGGCAAAACCAAACGAGTGTGGCTCAAGATATGAGTAGCATGGTCAGCAGCACTAAAAATTAAACGCTTGACTCTCACGCGAGGAGAGGTTTTAAAATTCTCCATGCTCAAGGAGGAAACATGCTTAAAATTGGTGAAATTGCAAAGAAATCGGGTGTCTCGGTGCGGAGCCTACGCCACTATGATGAAATTGGTTTGTTAAAGCCAAGCAGTCATAGTGAAACGGGCTATCGTCTGTATACCAAAGCAGATATTTTACGCCTGCAGCAGATTGTGTCTTTAAAACAAATGAAGTTTCCGTTAGAAAAGATTCAGTCTATGTTGAAAGGTGATCATGTCAGCTTGCAGCATATTTTGCAGCTTCAACAGCAATTTTTAGCTGAACAGTTAGCCCAACAGCAGGCATTGATTCGGCGAATCAATCAGCTGTTAGCGCGCTTGAAAGCAGAGGATGAAATCTCCCTTGAGCTAATTTATCAAACAATGGAGAATATCAAAATGCTAGAAAAATACTACACGCCAGAACAACTGGAAAACCTACAAAATCGTCCGTTTCATCAGGATGAAGCAGCGGGTCAACATTATTCGGATGCCTGGGATGAAATTTTTACCGAGTTAGGGAAATTGCAATCCAAAGGCGTTAAAGCGAGTGACCCTAAAACCAAACCTTTTGCCCTCAAAGCCAAAGCACTCATTGCGGAGTTTACAGGTGGTGATAAAGGCATTGAGCAAGGCTTGCAAAAGATGTATGAGCAAGAAGGCGGTGGGCAAATGCTGCGTAATCATGGCTTAGATGTGACGAATGAGCAGTATGATTACTATGAAGCGGTGTTGCACGCACACGTTCCTAGCGCGCAATAGCGGAACAAGCTGTCATAAACCCTTTCAACGATTCGACTAATTTGCCTGGTCGTTGAAAGGCTAAAAACGCAGTTTCATCACAGGCTTGTCTTAAACGAATTTGCCCAAGCGATTCATAAACAAACCACAAGACTTCAGCAATTTTGAAAGCGTCTAAGAGGGTTTGTTGTGATCCAAAAGGGCTAAAATGGTGAAGGCAGGCCGCTTGTAATTGTTGATAGTCAGCCTCTTTTTCAGAAAGACCGTGATGTCGTTTAGCTTGTCGCAAGCAGCCTACTAATGAAAAGAATGGATGGGAAATGACGATCTCCCCTAAATCAATCAGAGTTAGCTTTTTGGGGTGCTCATCAACGAGAATGTTATTGTCATGAAAGTCACACTGGACAATGCTTTCGGGGATTTTATAGCTGGATAGCTTTTGGCATAAATCAGTAAAAAGAGGCATCAGATTTTCCAATTCCAGAAATTCTGTTTCAGTCAGCCCATCTGCAAGCAAGATCTCTTTTTGTGAAAGCAGTCTTTTGCATAAGTTTGGCAATTGGTCTAAGCGCCAATCTGGCACACCCATATCCAGAAAAATTTGGATGTGATGTGCAACAACAATCTGGAGGGAAGTAAATTGCTCAATCGCTTGGCAAAGTAGTTTGGCATCAAAATGCTGTTTCAAGATTTCTCGCAGGGGTCTACCAGCGTCTTTCATTAAGAAGCAGTCTAAATCCGAGTTGGAAGCAATCACCTCTGGAACAGGAGCCTGAAATTGATCATGCAAAATTTGAGTAATGGGTGCTTCGAGTGCCAGTGCTTTTGGGGTCTGCTTCAAATAAAAAATATCTTCTTTGGTATGAAATCGGGCGACAAACGACCAAGGTGTTTTTATCACAATTTTAGGAAGGGCTTTTAGGGGGTGCCTGTTCGAAATCAGATAATCAGTTGCCCAGTTTAAAATAGCAGTATGATCACTCATGCCCTCTCCAAGCTCACGCGGGAAGGTGAGCCATCCACCTCTTTCAAGTTTAATGGGTAAATTCTGGCATAATAGAGACCAGCATAAACCTCTTTTAATTCAAGATTTTCGACAATCAAGATGTCATGCGAAAGTAATTCATGATGGACAGGGAAGGCTAGATCCCCATGTGCATCCACACTCAAATAATCGATCCCTACGATTTTGACCTTTTTCTCTCGAAGATACCGCGCTGCTGCCGGGCTGATTGCTGTGTACTTTTCGCTATATTCTGTGAGAGTAGAGTTGGAAGTTTTAAAGAAAATAATATCCCCCTCCTGAATCGATTGATTTTCAAGATGTTCAGGTTGAATAAGAGGCGTATTTGGCCCAATTTCAATGACTAAGCAGCGACCCATTAAATGCAAGAGGCTAAAATCGGCACTGGTTTTGCCGCCCCTAATAAAATGAGCCGGAAAATCGATATGCGTTCCGACATGATTACTCATGTGGACATGCAGTAAATTACAGAGTCCTCCTTGGTCGAGGCTGCAAATGGATTCTTTTGAAAATGCAGGATCTCCAGGATAGCTGAGCATTTCAGAATGAATCGGTTTGGTCACATCATAAAAAACAGCAGGAGGTGCAAATGGCATAGGGTTCCCTTTGAAGATCGGTTGCATTTCATTTTAGCACTTTATCGCTTAAAATAGCTTAATTGAATTGGAAGGGTCATTATGAAAATAGAAGGTTTGAGCCACATGACCTTTGTCTGTAAAAATTTAGACAGAACCACCATTTTGTTCAAACAGGTCTTTCAAGCTGAAGAGATCTACTCCAGTGGTGATGAGATGTTCTCAATTGCCAAGGAAAAATTCTTTCTCATCGCAGGTCTTTGGGTGGTAGCAATGGAAGGTGAAAGTGTGCATCAAACCTATAACCACATTGCTTTTAAAGTATCAGAGCAGGATTTGCCTTTGATGGAAGCAGAGGTCAAAAAATTAGGCTTGACGATTTTGCCAGGGCGGCCACGCGTTTCCGGTGAAGCACAGTCGCTTTATTTTTATGACGAGGACAACCATCTCTTTGAACTACATACCGGCACTTTGCAAGAGCGTCTTGATTATTATGCCACGCATAAGCCCGCGATGATAAACCATGTTTGAAACGAAACGCCTGATTTTAAGGGAGTGGCGAGACTCAGATATCCCTGCTTTTGCAGCAATGAATCAAGATCCAAAAGTGATGGAGTTTTTTCCGTACACCTTGGATTTAGATGGAACAAAAGCATTGGTTGAACGCATTCGTCAGCATTTTAAAACGCATGGATTTGGCTTATTTGCAGTGGAATTAAAATCAACAGGTGAATTTATTGGTTTTGTGGGTCTGATGACTCCAAACTTTGAGGCCCATTTTACGCCCTGCGTTGAGATTGGTTGGCGCATTGCAGCCAAGTATTGGAGGCAGGGTTATGCGACAGAAGCAGCGAGAATGGTCTTGCATCTTGCCTTTGAAAAATATGGCTTGCAAGAAGTAGTTTCTTTTACAGCTGCGGTGAATCTTCCCTCGATTGCAGTCATGAAAAAAATTGGCTTGCTGCATAACCCCAAAGATGATTTTGATCATCCTAAATTGGATAAAACTCACCCTTTATCACGCCATGTTTTATACCGACTCACTGCAAAAGAGCTTCAAGATCGTGATGCCATTTTGATTGAACCTTACAATCCAGAATGGCCAGAGCGTGCGGCAGCAGAAATTAAAAAGCCTGGGATGTGTTCTCTTCAATCAATCCGTGCTTTTAAAAGGGGTAAATGACAGCCTTGAGGCGCAGATTGCTCTTCAAAAAAACCTGTTTGAAGCCGGAGTCCTGCCCTATTATCTTCATCTTTTGGATCCTGTGAAAGGTAGTGCTCATTTTGAGGTAGACCTCCCCTCCGCCCTTGTTTTGATGGAGCGCCTCCGCAATGCATTGCTAGGCTATCTTGTCCCCAAGCTGGTCCGCGAAATTCCGGGAGAAAAATCTAAATCACCTGCAACTTTGATTGACGGCACGTTAGTCTGACAAGTATGACTTGGTTATTTTCGTCAGACTAACACAGAAAATTTTGTCTTTTAAAAATGAGCTTGCCGCTTTGCTGACCGAGAATTTTGAGATTATTGGCTTCTTTCAGAAACCCTAATTCTTAGGTTCCAGCTCTGTAGGTGTAGAATTGCGTTGGGGAGGGGTAAAATTGCTTAGAGGGGGTGTAAAAAGCAAGGGGCTATCGTCCCCCCTTCCCGCATCATGACGAAGCGATAAAAAGTACTCCTGACGACGGTCTCGATCACAATATGGGAGGTGGCAGAAAAAGGTCGAAAGTACGGCCATTACACCTCCAACAATCACTCCAACTAGGGGTAGAGGTGAGCCCATGTTGTAATATTCATCGGCGAAGGTTTCTGCTTTAGCACACACCGCAACACACGCTGCCACCACTGGCTCAAGGCACTTAACAAGAGTACCATGATAAGCGTACTCATCATCATTCGCATTAGGAGTATGAAAACAGTCAGGAAACTCAGAAACCAATTTGTCAAATTGATCTAATGCAGAATTATCCTCCTGTGTTTCTCCATTCAAGAAATAAGCACTGACAGCAAGCATTCCAAGCCCTCCAAGTATTAATGCAGCATAGACTGTGTTACAAGCCGTAGACCTAGACATAGCCATTGATCTCCCCTCCCTTTATTCAAGGGCACCTCTAAAAATTCGAGTTTTTGGATTGGCGGCCTAAAAAAGCAAGCATAGCCGCGAAGCGGCAGCGCAATTTTTGATTTTATCGCTCAGATTGTGATTTTCTGAGGCTTTTCCACCTGTTTT